>JAUIGH010000002.1 GCA_030429935.1 bacterium
GACTGGGTGGTGGCGATTGCTGCTGGTAGCGACGAGTTTAGCTGGAGCTTTCTAGGTTGGTTGTTCGGTGGGTTTGTGTTACTGAGCGTGCTCGGCATCGTGGCAACGGATATAGGCGGCTGGTTCGGTGATGTCATGTCGATCAAAGTACGTCGTCAGCTATCGACCAAATACTACCTGCACCTGCTAACGCTGCCGCAAAAATATTACGATAGCGAAGTCACAGGTAAAATCATCAACCGACTCAATCGTGCGGTGACCGACATCACGAACTTTTTCCAGTTCTTTAGTAATAACTTGCTACAGCTATTGTTGACCGTCGGCGTGACGATCATCATCTTGGCGGTGTATAGCTGGCCACTAGCGATTTTATTCACGCTGCTGATACCAGCCAATTTATATTTGACGGCAAAAACCAGCGTGAAATGGCAGCGGCTCGAAGGTCAAAAAAACAAACACTTTGATATCGCCAGCGGTCGATTCGCCGAAGTCGTCTCGCAGGTGCGCTTGGTCAAAAGCTTTCGGACAGAGAAGCGCGAGGTTGATAGTTTTGACGGCGAAGTAGAGCAGATGATCGACATCACCAAAGAACAATCGACGCATTGGCACACCATGAACTCACTACGCGGTCTGATATTTGGCGTGGTGTTTGCACTGATATATGGTGTGCTGTTTTATGAGACGGCTCGTGGCGAACTATCGGTCGGCGATATGGTCATGTTGCTGACGCTGGTGCAGCAAGTGGCGTTTCCGATGCGTAGCTTGAGCTTCTTTGTTGATAACTTTCAAAAAGCCGTTGCCAATAGCCGTGATTACATCAGTGCCATGGACGAACAGCCCGAGCCGCGTTCGAGCCAGGCTCAACTGACTGTGAGTCAGGGTCGGGTGGAGTATCAGGATGTGCATTTTGCCTACGACGGTGGCGACAAAGTACTCCACGATATCAATTTCGTCATCGAGCCTGGTCAAAAAGTCGCATTGGTCGGTGAATCGGGTGGCGGCAAATCGACCATCGCCAACCTGCTGATGAGACTGTACGATCCAGACGACGGCCAGGTCAGCATCGATGGCACTGACACCACGACAGTTGACCGCGGCAGTGTCCGTGCGCAGATTGCGACGGTATTTCAGGACGCCAGCTTGTTTAGCGGTACGATTCGCGAAAACATTGTCTATGCTCGGCCAGATGCTACTGACGTTGAGATCGAGCGAGCGGCCAAACACGCCAATGCCTGGGACTTTATCAATAAACTACCGAATGGTCTAGACACCGAAATCGGTGAGCGCGGCATCAAACTCAGCGGTGGTCAAAAACAACGTGTTACGATTGCGCGGGCGATCCTGAAAGACGCACCGATCTTGATCCTCGACGAAGCAACATCGGCGCTGGACAGCAAAGCAGAGGCGGAAGTGCAGCAAGCACTGGATCATCTGATGCAAGGCCGGTCGACGCTGATCATTGCGCACCGACTGAGCACTATCGCCGGCGTCGACACCATCGTCACTCTGCGCGATGGTCATGTCGACGAAGTCGGCTCACCCAAAGAATTGGCAAAAACCGATGGTATTTACTCTGAGCTGTTACGTCTACAAATGGGCTCGACCGACAAAGCCAAGTCCCAGCTGGCGCACTACGACATTGCATCGAGCTAGCATAACCGCTATCATGTAGATAGTATGAAAAAGCAGACTCGAACTCCCTGGCGAGCACCGCTGATTGTTTCGTTGATTACTGTCGGGTTATTTGCACTCGGATGGTGGTTAGTCGACGATCTGTATATGCCGGTGCTGCAGCCGAGTGGCGCGATCGCTGATCAGCAGCTCACGCTTTTGATTTTTACGGTAGTATTATCAGCCGTAGTGGTGCTACCGGTGTTTGTCATGCTAGTGGTGTTTGCGCTGCGTTACCGCGAAGGCAACACTCGCGCCAAATACACGCCGGAGTGGTCCGAAAACAAATGGTTGGAACTAGTGTGGTGGGGGATTCCGATCGCGATTATCGTCGTGCTCAGTGTGGTGACGTACTTGACCAGTCATTCGCTCGATCCGTACCGCGCAATCGAGTCTGACAATCAAACGCTCGAGGTTCAAGTCGTAGCGCTGCAGTGGAAGTGGTTGTTTATCTATCCGGAGCTTGGAGTCGCGACGGTCAATGATCTGGTGATTCCGGTCGATAGGCCGGTGCATTTTAGTCTCAGCGCTGATGCACCGATGAGTGCGTTTTGGGTGCCAGCGCTAGGCAGTCAGATATATAGCATGAATTCGATGAGTAGTCAGCTCAATCTGATCGCTGACGAAGCCGGTACATTTCAGGGCTACAACACCAACATCAACGGTGAGGGGTATGCCGAGATGACCTTTGAGGTTAATGCGGTTCCTGACGAAGAATTCGCGGCCTGGAGCGAAGAGCGTAGCGAGAGCGGACACGTGCTTGACCGTGCGCACTACGCAGAACTAGCTCAACCGAGCACGATGCCAGATCCGATGTACATGCGGCTAGCGGACACAGAGTTGTATCAATATATCGTCATGAAAAACATGATGAACCATAGCGCAGACGACAGTGATTCTGCTACCATGGATGCGATGCAACATGGGGGAGCGCACTAGATGGAGTGGCTGATCGGACGACTGAGTCTGGAGTATTTGCCGACTGATCCGGCGACGATTGGTGCTGCCATCGGTATGCCGCTGGGCGCGCTGGTTGTGGCTGGCTTATTGACGTACTACAAAAAATGGACGTGGCTGTGGAAGAATTGGCTGACTAGTCTCGATGCCAAAAAAATCGGCGTGATGTACATCGTCGTGGCGCTGTTGATGCTGATTCGCGGCGTAGCCGATGCCTTCATGGTGCGCTCCCACACCGCGATGGTCGGTGTCGACGGCGAGGGATTGTTCGATGCTGATATGTTCCAACAAGTCTTTACGGCGCACGGTACGATCATGATTTTCTTTGTCGCCATGGGATTGATGTTTGGCTTGATAAACGTCGTGTTGCCGCTGATGATTGGCGCCCGTGATGTAGCCTTTCCGTGGCTGAACTCGGTGAGCTTTTGGCTGTTTTTTGCTGGCATGATTTTGAACAATATCGCCCTAGTGATTGGCGGATTTAGCAGCGCTGGTTGGCTGGGCTATCCACCGCTGACTGGCCTGGAGTATAGTCCAGGGCCGGGCGTTGACTATTGGATCTGGAGTTTGCAAATCGCAGGTGTTGGTAGTCTTTTGTCTGGTATCAACTTCTTTGTGACGATTATCAAAAAGCGCGCGCCGGGCATGACGCTGATGAAGATGCCGATTTTTTCATGGAGTGTGCTCGTCACGACAGTGTTGATCATCATTTCGTTCCCGCTTCTGACGGCGACGTTGGCGCTGCTATCGCTGGATCGACTGATGGATATGAATATCTTTACGTCGTATCTGGGCGGCAATCCGATGCTGTATGTAAATCTGATATGGGCTTGGGGGCATCCGGAAGTCTACATATTGGTATTGCCAGCGTTTGGTATCTATAGCGAGATCGTGGCGACGTTTGCTCGTAAAAAACTATTTGGTTACGCGACGATGGTGGCTGCATTGGTTGCGATCATGTTCCTGAGTTTCCTCGTCTGGTTACACCACTTCTTTACGATGGGGGCTGGTGCCAATGTCAACGCGTTCTTTGGCATCATGACGATGGTGATTGCTATACCGACAGGTGTCAAAATATTCAACTGGCTGTTTACGATGTATCGTGGGCAAATTCGATTCACTAGCCCGTTCATTTGGTTCTTGTGTTTCGTGTTTACCTTTACTATCGGTGGTGTGACAGGCGTGATGATGGCAGTGCCAGCGCTGGATTACCAGGTGCACAATACGTTATTCCTGGTGGCGCATTTCCATAATACGATTATCGGCGGCGTAGTATTCGGCTTTATGGCAGGGATCACGTATTGGTTCCCAAAGATATTTGGATTTAGGCTCAACGAACGACTCGGTAAATATGCTGCGTATCTATGGCAGCTCGGATTTATCGTCGCTTTTGCGCCGCTGTATACACTGGGATTAATGGGCGCGGTCAGGCGACTCGACACCTATGATGATCCGACGTGGACACCGCTATTTATCGTTAGCGGCATCGGTGTGATGATCATCGGCGCAGGTATCGCACTGCAAGTGCTGCAATTTGTCGTCAGCATCTGGCAGCGCAAGCAAAATCTCGACACGACCGGTGATCCGTGGGACGGTCGTACGCTCGAGTGGAGCGTGCCGAGCCCAGCGCCAGAGTACAATTTCGCGATTACGCCGACGGTATCGCGTCGTGACGAATGGTGGTATGCCAAACAAGAAACTATCAGGCGGCCGCACAAATCAGAATATGTTGATATCCACTTGCCTCAGAACAACTCGATGGGATTGTATATCGGCCTGGCATCACTCGTCGCTGGGTTTGCTATCGTCTGGCATATGTGGTGGCTGGTCATACTCTGTGTCGTGGCGATCATAGCGATGGTGATTATGCGTACGATGGACGACAATACTGAGTTTACGATTACTGGCGAGGAGCTGTTTGAGCTGGACAGTAAACGATTTACCGCAGGAAAGGCCAAAGCATGAGTGCGCACGTGATGGGTGAACGGGAATCGACAGCACGATTCGGCTTTTGGCTATACCTGTTGAGCGATGTGATGATATTTGGCGCTTTGTTCGCGACATTTATGATATTGCGCGGCGGTACGGCCGGTGGGCCGACAGACGCCGACATCATCGAGCCATTTCCGGTGCTATTGCAGACACTGGCGCTGCTGGCGAGTAGCTTCACAGTTGCTGTCGCCGTACTAGCGGCGCGGGCAGGCAAGTTGCAGACCATGAAACTGTACCTGTGGGCGACATTCCTGCTTGGTGCAACATTCTTGGGACTAGAACTTGCGGAGTTTATCAATCTAGTAGGCGAGGGGCATAGCTGGCGTGAAAGTGCATTTCTATCGAGTTTCTTTGCACTGGTCGGCACACACGGACTACATATCACGATCGGTCTATTGTGGCTGGTGGTGTGGCTAGCGTACTACCAAAAACGCGGCATGAATGACGGCATGCAACGACGCCTCGGACTGTTTGCATTGTTCTGGCATTTCCTCGACATCATCTGGATCTGGCTGTTTACCATAGTCTATATGTTTGGAGTTGGTGTATGAGTGAGTCGGCTTACAAAAAAGCCCTGTATCGGTATTGCGGTGGCTTTATCGCTGCCTTGGTACTGGTGTACGCGATGTACTTTACGACGGTCAATGGTTGGCTGAGTGGTGCGCCGCTGGCAGCGCTGTTGCTGGGGTTGGCTCTGGTGCAATTTGGAGTGCAGATGGTCGTGTTTTTGCACGTTTTTGACGAGGCCAAGCCGCGCTGGACACTGTGGAGTATCATCTACAGCTTTGTGATGTTGCTGATCATCGTCCTGGCTAGCCTGTGGATCATGGCGAATCTCAACTACAACATGCATATGACACCAGAGCAGATGGAACAGTACATGCTCGAGCAAAATAAAAAAGGTTTTTAGTTCAAAACTGGCATGGTCGGTATTCGAGCACTGTACCTGCTGGCCAAACCTGGCATTGTGTATGGAAATGCCTGGCACACGATCGGCGGCGTGCTACTGGCGGCATCTACGGCCTGGTCACTATCTGCTGCGATTGGTGTGATGATAGGTGTAGTTTCGATCGTGGCATCAGCCTGCGTCATCAATAATCTCATCGATCAACCATACGATGCCAAGATGCAGCGCACCAAACGCCGGCCGAGTGTGACGGGACAGGTACTAACTAGCGTCGCGGTACTGTATGCGATCATTCTGGCGCTGATTGGTTTCGTGGCATTATGGCTTTTGACAAACCCACTGACGATACTACTGGGATCGATTGCCTACGTCAGCTACACCGTTGTATACACATATAGTAAACGATTTACCCTACACAGCACGTTGATCGGTACGGTACCTGGCGCACTACCGGCTATGGCTGGCTACACGGCACTCGTCGGTCAACTGGACGCGACAGCCTGGCTGATTGGCCTCGTGATTGCCTGCTGGCAGTTGCCGCATTTTTATGCCATCAGCGTGTCTCGTGCCAAAGAGTATGCTGCGGCAGGATTTCCGGTGCTGTCGACGAGGCATTCACCTGTCGTGGTTAAGCGGTGGATTGTAGCGACGCTCGGGTTATTTTTTGTCGTTGTTAGCATATTCGCCTTCACGCAACTCGCTCTACTGGCTGGGATCATATATGTCGTGCTGGCTGGTGGTTGGTTGATGCGCAGTGCGCTAGCAACGGGCCGTGATGCCGCCTGGGCGCGCCGGGTATTTGGCGATTCGATGTACGTCAGTCTCGGATTTGTGGCTGTTGCGGCGCTCGATTTGGTACAGCGTAGCCTGATGTAGTATGCTGTTGGCAGATACTTAGCATAAACAGAAACGAGCGACATGAACTACACCATCATCGGCGGCGGGTTTGCAGGCGTGAAAACAGCCTTGGAGCTCGCCAAGGATCCCAAGAATGCTATCCAGCTGATCAGTGATACCGATACGTTCCAGTATTATCCGACGCTGTATAGTTCGGCGACCGGCAGAAGCCATCTTGAATCATGGGTGCCGCTGGGTGAGATATTTGCTGAGCACGATAACATCCATGTATCGATCGACCGTATTATTGGTATAGACGCTGAGCACAAAGAAGTCGTCGGTGCGACTGAAGCACGCTACAGCTACAAAACGCTCGTTATCGCCGTCGGGTCAGTCACGACGTACTTTGGTATCCCGGGCATGGATCAATATTCGTACGGCATCAAATCATACGATGAGATTCGCCGTCTGAAAGAACGGATCTACGCCGATCTATCGGGTCAGAAGAAACTCGACAAAAACTACGTCGTCATTGGTGGTGGACCGACCGGGGTCGAGCTAGCTGGTGCGCTCGGCGCTTATCTGGAAAAATTGAGCGAGTATCATGACGTCAAACGCCCGCACGTTAACGTGCGTCTGATCGAAGCAGCACCGCGACTATTGCCGCGCTCGCACGAAAAATTGTCAGCTCGGGTGCAGAAGCGATTGGCACGTCTGGGTGTCGAAGTTCAAACCGACACCATGGTCGAAAAAGCCACCGCTGAATCGGTCATCGCGGGCGGTCGCCCGATCGCCAGTCATACGGTGATTTGGACATCTGGCGTGGCCAATAATCCACTGTTTGCCGCCCATCCGGATATTTTTCGACTGAATCCACGTGGCAAAGTTGTCGTCGATAATCACTTGCGTGCGCACAAAAACATCTATGTATTGGGTGACAACGCTGATACGCCGTTTAGTGGCTTGGCGCAGGTGGCACTGCATGATGCCAAATTCTTTGCCAGTAATATGAAGCGCAAAAAACAGCGTAAACCACTGAAAAGCTACGCGATTTCGAGTCCGCCGACCGTCGTACCAGTTGGTGATCGCTGGGCGGCGTTCGAGTGGGGTTGGCTACGGTTTTATGGCTGGCCAGCAGCACTACTGCGACGCTGCGCGGACTTTATTGGCTATAGCGATATCTTGCCGTTTGGCCAAGCGCTCCGGCCGTGGCATGCCTCGACGATCGAAGAGCGTGATTATTTCACACCGACGCCAAAATCACATCGAAAATCTGGCTCCAAACGCTAGGGATAGCGCCTGATACCTGCTATACTACACTGTAGATTAACGAGAGAGGGAACATGGCAACACCAACACATCAACGTGTGATTATTATCATCTTGGCTGTCGTAATGCTGATCGGTACGATTGGTTCGTTTGCGGTCTTGGTATTGGCGAATGAAAACCAGGACATCGATCAACAGCGCGCCGAAGAACAGTATCAGCAGCAGATCGAAGACTTTCAAAAACAACAAGCCGAAGAACGCAAAAATAACCGACCGCTCGACGGCTACAGTGCTGAGGCCTTTGACGCAGATAGCGTCGAGGAACTGTCGGTCGAAGTGCTCAAAGAGGGCGACGGTGCGACGATCTCGAGCGATTCGACCATCAAAGCAAACTATTTCGGCTGGCAAGCTGATGGCACGATATTTGACAGTACCAAGAAAGTCGATAGTGACGCAGAGCCGATCGAGTTTTCACTAGCACAAGTCATCGAAGGTTGGACAAACGGGCTCGATGAGCAGCGCGTAGGCAGCATCGTGCGATTGACGATCCCGGCCGATCAGGCCTATGGCAACGAAGACACTGGATTTGGTCAACCGACTGGTCCGCTCAAATTTATCGTTGAAATTACAGAATTGGTGACGGAGTAAGTATGTCGGATATCACAGATACAATCATGATTGGTGCCGGGCCGAGTGCACTGGCGGCAGCAGTCTACACGACCCGTGAAGATATCGGTACGGTATTGTATGAAAAAGGCGTCGTCGGTGGCCTCGCTGCTATCACCGATCAAGTCGACAACTATCCTGGCTTTCCAGATGGCGTCGAAGGTATGAAATTGGCCGAGCAGTTAGAGGCGCAGGCTAAACGATTCGGCGCTGACATCCAGTACGGCGATGTCTCAGCCATCACGCGCGACGACGACGTTCTGACCGTGACTGTCGACGGCAAACCCGTACAGGCCAAGACCGTCTTGATTGCCACTGGCAGCGACTACAACAAAATCAACGTGCCGGGTGAAGCCGAGTACTACGGACGCGGCGTGCACTATTGTGCGACCTGTGACGGTGCGTTTTATCGTGAAAAAAAACTGGCCGTCGTCGGCGGCGGTAATTCGGGTGTCCAGGAAACGATATTTCTGACACGCTTTGCCAGTCACATCGACTTACTAGTGCGCAGCACTATCAAAGCTAGCGAAGTCTTGCAGCAAGAACTACAGCAATACATCGACAGCGGTCAAGTCACCGTGCATTTGGACACCACCGTCCGAGAAATCCAGGCGACCGATGGCAAAGTTGATCGCGTGCTGCTCGATAGCAATGGCGAAGCAAACGAGCTCGACGTCGATGGCGTCTTTGTATTTGTCGGACTCAAGCCAAACACGCAAATCCTCGACGGCAGCGGTGTCGAACTCGACTCGATGGGCCTCATCAAAACCGACAACAAGCTGATGACCAACATCGAAGGCGTGTTCGCCAGCGGAGATGTCCGCAGCGGTGCAACCATGCAGATCGCCAGTGCCGTCGGCGAAGGCGCGACTGCCGCACTGAGCATCCGCGAGTATCTCGACGAACATAAGCGATCGAGCGCACAACCTGCCTGAGAGTAGTAGTATCAATCAGCTAGCGACGCTATGATGCGGTCTGGGTAGCTGGTGACGACGCCGTCGTAGCCGTGATCGCGTAACAGCGCGGCGGCTTGTGGGCGATTGACGGTATAGCAAAAGGTAAATATCTCGGCTTTTTTCGCAATTTGATGCGCTAGTTGATTGGTGTGCAACCGATGAAAACCGACAGCCGTCAGGTTGAGCGCCCGATGGTAGGCGATATAGGCAAACGGGTTGTTGTCGTGCAACAACGCCAGCGGCGCTTGGTTGCTGATTTTTCGTACAGCAAACAGATCGCCGGCCTTGTACGACGCCAGGATGACATTATCCCAGTGTTTTTGTGTATTGCCACACCGATCGGCCAGTAGTTTGGCGACTGCTTCGGCGCTGCCACGACTGCGCAGTTCGATCAGCAATAACACTTTGCCGAAATATTTGTCTAAGACTGTTTCGAGCGATGGAATCGGCTGATCGCCGGTCAGTTTTGCTAATTCAGCGTCACGCAACTGCGTTAGCGATGTGTCGATGCTGTGCGTGCGTTTTAGGCTAGGGTCATGATGGAGCACTGGCGTGCCGTCCCGCGTCAGGCGAACGTCGATGTGCAAGATGTCGCAGCCAGCCTGTCGTCCAGCTTGCAGGGCTTGCAGCGTGTTTTCATCGGCCAATCCAGCCGCCCCGCGTTTTCCGATCACTAACATGAGGTGTATTGTCTCAGCTCTTGATGTCTTTGTCGAGAAATTGTTTGAGTTGACGGATGATGCGCGGGTCGGTGGTCTCGAGCGCCACTTCACGTGTACCTAACCAGCTACCGATCGGCGCCAGATTGTGTGAGCCGGTGATCGCAACTTCGCGACCATTTGGCATGGTGAAAATCATGAATTTGGCGTGCAGATAACGATCGCGGGTGTAACGCGTGGTGTAGCCGCGCACAGTCATCATCCAACGGATTGCAATGCGATTGAAGATATCGTCTGCGCCTCGCCAGTGATTAAAATACAATTCGGCACCAGAATGTCGCTTGAGCACAGCGCCGAGTTTGCCGTGAGGCGCGTACTGCGAGACGTAGATGACGCGCTCTGACTCACGGGCATAGCTGAGGATATGGCGGTAGATGATCGAATCAAACGGTTTGCCACCATCGATCAACACGGTGTGCGAGACGGTGCCAAATAAGTGGCTACGGTAGACATGGCCGCGGCGTTCGGCGGCGATGATGCGGCTGTGCTCGTCGCGCAAGTTGCGTACGATGCTGGCGTCACGGACGCGGAACATGTAATCGATGTGAGATAAGCCTTCGTGGTAAAGATTGACGCCACCGAACGAATAGACCGTATCGTCGATGATTGACCATTTGATATGTGTCCGCCGAAAGAACAGAAACGGACTAAACTGCCCAAACCAGTGAACTTTGATGCCGGCTCGACGCATCGTCGTGCGCGTCTCGCGCAGCAACTGGGTGCGATTCCAGAACGTCCACCAGCGCTTCGATGTTTTTTCGATCTCACGGTACGTGAAGAATAGGTCATAGCCGACACTAACGTTGACACCGCGCTCGCTGGCTCGACACAGCGCGTCGATCAATTCGCGCGTCGTGGCGTCTTCGGCGATGGTTAGCGCGATCATATCGATTCGCTCAGTCGAGCGATTGATAGCTGCAATCAACTCGGTGATGTAGCGATCAGCCGGCAATAATGTATAACGACCTAGCATGGTGTTTAGTATACTAACGGTGGTACAATAACGCCAGATAGCCAAACCTAGCGAGAGGAGTGATAAAGACATGGCAGATTTTAACCAAGTACTGACACCGGGCAATGTAGACGAAGGCAGCGTCAATACCGTCGTCGAAATCCCTCAAGGCAGTCGACTGAAGGTCGAGTGGGACCGCGAGCGAGCGGCGTTTATGCTCGATCGTGTCGAACCGCAGATTTTTGCCAAACCTTGTAACTATGGGTTTATTCCACAGACATTGGACGAAGACGGCGACGAACTCGATACACTGATCATTTGTCCAGAGCCATTGGCGACGGGCGTGTGGCTCGAGGCACGTATCATTGGTGTCATGAAATTCGAAGACGACGGCGAAGTCGACGACAAGATCGTGGTCGTGCCGAGCGATAACCGCGACGACGACCGTATCAACAGCCTCGAGGACATCCCGCAGTGGGTCAAGCAAGTCGAACATCACTTTACACACTACAAAGACCTGAAAAAACCGGGCAGCACCATCGTCACCGGCTGGGGTGATGCCGAAGAAGCCAAGCGCGTCATCAACAGCTGTATCGAGCGCTGGAACAACCAGTAGCGCGTAGCCTAGCGTTTACGAAGCCGTCGGCCGATTTGGCCGGCGGCGTTTGTGATACTGCCGAGGACGCCGCCCGAACGCGACAGCTGCATGCGCAGTTTTTCGCGGGCGTGTTGAGTGACCACCAGGTCGCGCCAGCTGGCTTTTGGGTGGGCGGATTTGCTGGTCAAGACTTCGACCCTGTCACCGTGCTGCAATTGGTAGTCGAACGGCTTCATGACGCCGTTGACTTTGAATCCCGACGCATGCTCGGCGACTTCGGAGTGGATGCGGTAGGCGTAGTCGAGCGGGTATGCGCCGACCGGAAAGTCGTAGATGTCACCTTTTGGCGAGTATATAAAGATACGGTCGCGAAAGAGGTCCATACGCAGTTTTTTGGTGTCGTACGACTTGCCCTCGGACGCCCTGGCGGCGGCTTCTTGGAGCTCGCGGATCCAGGATAAGTCAGCCGGTAGCGCGGCTAGTGTGCCTTTTTTGTAGGCGTCAGTTAGCTTGGTTTCGTTGTAGTGGAAGCTGGCAGCAAATCCGCGTTCAGCGTATTCGTGCATTTCCTGGGTGCGGATCTGGAATTCGACGATTTGGCCGTTAGTGGTTTGGACGGTGGTGTGCAGACTCTGGTAGCCGTTGAGCTTTGGGCGGCTGACGTAATCTTTGATACGTTCAAACTGCGGCGTATACATCTCGTGCAGGACGTTGAGCACCAGGTAGCAAGTGTCTAGGTCGGCGACGATGATGCGTAGGGCGATCAAGTCATGGATGCGCTCGATATCACCGCCGACGCGGTCGAGTTTTTTGAACAAGCTGTAGACGGATTTGACGCGGCCGTCCATATCAAATTCGATTTTTTCTTCGTCGAGTTTTTTGACGACTTCAGAGCGGACTTTGTCGAGTTTTTTCTGGCTTTTTTTCAGGCGACTGTCCATCAGGCTGCGTGTCCGGGCGTAATCTTTGGGCATCAAAAATCGAAAACTTAGCTCTTCAAGCTGGACACGCACGCGCCCCATGTTCAGACGGTCGGCCAGCGGCGCAAAGACTTCCATGGTCTCGCGGGCGATTTTCTTTTGCTTGTCCGGCGGCATGTGCTCAAGCGTGCGCATATTGTGCAGGCGATCGGCCAGTTTGATGATGATGACGCGAATATCTTGGCCGATAGCGATCATCAGCTTGGTCAAGTTGTCTTTGGTGGCGGGCAGATAGCTGGTCAGGTCACGCATACCGGAGCGAACTTGGCCGACTTTTGTGACACCGTCTACCAGAAACGCTACGTCGCGGCCGAACACTGCTTCGATTCGCTCTAGGCTCAGGCTGGTATCTTCGACCGTGTCATGCAATACGCCGGCCAGCACACTGTCGATGTCCATGTCCCATTCGATCAATATAGCCGCGACCGACAGTGGGTGGATGATATAGTCTTCGCCGCTGCGACGTTTTTGGCCAGTATGGGCGGCTGTTGCTAGATTGATGGCATCTTGCAACTCGAGCAATTGATTTTCATCAAATCGCGGCTTGGCTTGCTTCATGACATCATTGGCAGTCATATATCTAGTATACCTTTTGCAATAATTCACACCACCCGCTACAATCTATAGCCAATAGCATAAGCACATAGAATCAGAGGAGTGGGCATGGCAAAAACACGAGTAGCGATAAATGGTTTCGGGCGGATCGGCCGCAGTGCGTTCAAGATCGCCTGGGAGCGCAGCGACCTGGAAGTCGTCGCCATCAACGACCTGACCGACAACAAGACTTTGGCGTATCTGCTCAAAAACGATAGCAACTATGGTACGTACCAGCACGAAGTAACGGCTAGCGACGACGGCATCACCGTCAACGACGTCAAGATTCAGGTCTTGGCCGAAAAAGATCCAAGTGCATTGCCATGGGCTGACCTAAATGTCGATGTCGTCATCGAATCAACCGGATTTTTCACCGACAAAGACGGCGCCAGCAAGCACATCGCCGCCGGTGCCAAACGCGTCGTCATCAGCGGTCCGACTAAATCCGAAGGCGTTGATACCATCGTGCTCGGCGCCAACGATGATTCAGTCGAAGGATCGACCGACGTCGTCTCTAACGCCAGCTGTACGACCAACAGCCTGGGTGCCGTCATGGCCATCCTGGACGCTGAATTCGGTGTCGAAAAATCAATGCTGACGACCGTGCACAGCTACACCGCCAGCCAGCGCTTGCAGGACGCACCAGCTAAAGACTTGCGCGAAGGCCGAAATGCTGCCGAAAACATCGTGCCGACCAGCACCGGTGCCGCCATCGCCGTCACCAAAGCCCTACCATGCTTGGCCGGTAAGTTCGACGGCATCAGCATGCGCGTGCCGACGCCTGTGGTGTCGATCAGCGATGTGACGGCACTGCTGGCTCGTGACGTCAGCGTCGACGATATCAACGACGCGTTCAAAAAAGCCGCCGCTGATCCGTTCTACCAAGGCATCCTGGGTGTCAGCGACGAACCTTTAGTCAGCCGCGATTACATCGGTAACAGCCACTCTGGCGTGGTCGACCTGGCACTGACCCGTGTCGTCGGTGGCAACTTGATAAAGATCTGTGTTTGGTACGACAACGAATGGGGCTACTCTAACCGTCTGGTTGAACTGGTATCCGACGTTGGCAAAAAATTGAACAAATAAAAAAAGCCCAACTAGGCTACATAAAAAATTCATGAGCTGCGGGCGGGGGATGAATCCCCCGCCCGATGCACCTCAGTCGAGCGATGGTGGTCTCTTGAGGTCGATGACCTTCGGCTTCCTGCGCTCGGCGTAGGCTTCGGCGCTGATGCCGTGAGCCTTGTCGAAGTCGTGCACGACCCCGTAACCGACTGCCGTCAGAACCGTGCCGACTAGATAGATCAGGAACCCTCCTACTCCGCTCCAGGGCAGGATGTCTCGGCTGTAGACCGCGAGGCCAACGTGGAGCAGAAGGCCGATCAGTCCCATGGTCACCATCACCGTGTAGGAAACAGGACGGGGGAGTGTGATGGTTGCCACGAACGATCCCGCAAGCGGCAACAGAATCGTGGCGACCAGGCCCATGACAAACAATGCTTCAATCATTTTCTGACCTGCTTTCTGAGGTGCGCTTTCGGCACCTCGATCGATGATTCGAGAGGTCTCTCGAAAGCTGACTATTATTATATCAAATAATATCACTAAAGTCAATATCGCCGGCAGTTTATTCAGCCACTTTACAGATGTCACCAACTCGCTTATACTTACACCTATGAAACTATTCTTGGGTGCGGATCATCAGGGCTATCACCTGAAAGAAAAAATCGAAGCCTATCTAGTCAAGCGTGGCTACGATGTCGAAGACGTTGGTGCTCAGGAAGTCCAGCCCGAGGACGACTTTCCGCAGTTTGCCCAGATGGCTGCGACGCGCGTGCTGGGGACGGACGACACTGACGATCCGCGGGCGATACTAGTCTGTGGCGGCGGCCAGGGTATGTGTATGGCTGCTAATCGCTTTCGTGGCATCCGCGCCAGTGTGATCTGGGACAGTTACGAAGCCAAGATGACCCGCAAAGACAACGACAGTAACGTCCTGTGCTTGCCGTCGCGCGTGCTGGATGACGATGCCGAGCTATGGAAAGACATCCTCGACACCTGGCTCGAGACACCCTTTGCCGACGCACCGCGCTACCGACGACGCAACGATGAACTGGATGAGTTTTAGTCGATGACGGTCGTTGCGCCCTGCATCACGGTCGAGACCGATGATTTGTATAAACAAGCGCTGGAGCGGCTCGAACCGTTTGCTGAGCGCGTCCATATCGATATCAGCGACGGTGAATTCGCGCCGACGTTTTTGGTCGGCGCTGATCAGTTGAGCTGGCCAGACAATTGGGAAGTCGACATCCACGCCATGGTGATGCGGCCCAGTGAGTACGTCCCAGAACTGCTCAAACGCAAACCGCAGCTGATCGTCTTACACGCCGAAGCCAACGAAGACCTGTCGCCGATCATGAAGCAAATCAAGCAAGCCGGCATCAAAGTCGGGCTCGCATTGCTGAAAACTACCGTCCCAAAAACCGTCGCGCACCTGATCGAAGAAGCCGACCACGTCCTGATATTTAGCGGCGATCTGGGCCATTACGGTGGCAAAGCTAGCATGATGCAACTCGAAAAAGTCCGCTTGATCCGGATGATTCACCCCGAAGTTGAAATTGGTTGGGATGGCGGCGCATCGATTGAAAACGTCTACACCTTGTCGCAGGGCGGCATCGACGTCATCAATAGCGGCGGTGCCATCAACAAAGCCGATGATCCGGCCGAGGTCTACCGCAAAATGGTCTCCGAAATCAACAAACACGGGGTACTCTAAGATACCGCTTGTGGTATCATAGCGCTATGAGTGGGAAGCAAACACAGACACAGTTGGAACAGACTGCGAATACGGTTCGCACAGACATTATCAGTATGCTCGAGGCAGCCGGTAGCGGACACAGTGCTGGGCCGCTGGGATTAGCCGATATCTTCACGGCATTGTATTTTCGTATCATGAAACTGCGGCCGGAGGAGCCGGAGTGGGATGGACGTGATTTGTTCTTTTTGTCCAATGGTCACTGCGTACCAGTCCAGTACGCTGTTATGGCTAACCGCGGCTACTTTGACAAGAAAGAGTTGATGACACTACGCCAGCTCGGCTCGCGCCTGCAGGGCCATCCAGAACGCACCAAACTGCCTGGTCTGGAAAACACCTCAGGTCCGCTAGGTAGTGGTCTCAGTCAAGCCGCCGGCGTCGCCTACACGCTGCAATACATCGACAACAATCCGCAGCGCTGGGTTTATGCCGTCACCGGTGACGGCGAGCTCGACGAAGGTAATATCTGGGAAGCAGCTATGTTTGCCGGCAAGTACAAGCTCAGCCAGCTAACCGTGTTTATCGATCGCAACAACATCCAGATCGACGGTACCACCGAAGACGTCATGCCGCTCGAGGATCTGGCGGGCAAATGGCGCAGCTTCGGTTGGCATGTTCAGGAAATCGACGGCCACAACATGGCCAGCATCATCGACGCTGCCGATATGGCAAAAGCTATCACCACCCGGCCAAGTGTCATCATCGCGCATACTGTGCCTGGCAAGGGTGTTGATTTTATGGAATACGATTATCATTGGCATGGCGCACCGCCAAATCACGAACAAGCCAAAAAAGCACTGACAGAACTTCGAACACTGCGCGGTAAAATTACTCACGAAGGAGAAGGCGTATGAGCGACTACACACTAAACCCGCATTACGCCAGCGACGACGTGTCGCGCGAGCCAACTCGGGCTGGATTCGGACGCGGACTGAAAACTGCTGGTGAGGCTGACGAACGAGTCGTTGCGCTCTGCGCTGACTTGACCGAGAGCACCCAGATGCATCATTTTCGCGATGTGTTTCCGTCGCGCTTCGTCGAGATCGGCGTGGCCGAGCAAAACCTAGTGACCGTCGCCAGTGGTATGGCTCGCGTCGGCAAAATCCCGTTTACCAGTAGCTACGCGGCATTTAGCCCTGGACGCAACTGGGAGCAAATCCGCACAACCATCTGTCTGAACGAGCAGCCAGTCAAAGTCGTCGGCTCTCACGCCGGTGTCTCGGTTGGCCCGGATGGCGCTACCCACCAGATGCTCGAGGACATTGCATTGATGCGTGTTTTGCCACATATGGTCGTCGTCAATCCAGGCGATGCCATAGAAGCTGAAAAAGCCACACGAGCGATGGCGCGCGATGACAAAAACCCAGGCTACTTGCGATTAGCACGTGAAAAAACACCGATATTTAGCACCGAGCAGTCGCCGTTTGAGATCGGTCCAGCCTATGTGCTGCACGCTGGCGATGACGTCACGATCGCTAGCACCGGCCCGATGACCGCTCAGGCATTGATCGCCGCCAAACAATTACGCGAACAGTACAACATCAACGCCGAAGTCGTCCATGTGCCGACGATCAAACCGCTTGACGTCGACACGATTGTTGCCAGTGTCGGCAAAACCGGCCGTATCGTCACTGTCGAAGAAGCCCAAGCGGCTGCTGGATTCGGAGGCCTGATTGCCGAGACTCTGGCTGATCACTTGCCGGCGCCACAGCTACGCATCGGGATGGATGATCGGTTCGGTGAATCTGGATCACCGGACGAGCTGCTGACGCACTTTGGCTTTGACGCCGAGGCGATCGCTGGGCGCGTACGAACATTTATCGACAAACGACCACAATACAAGAAAGGATTTTAACTGTGAGTTTATCAATCAACGAGATTCGAGACCGAACATTGCACGCCAGGCACTTGATGCAACGGGCACGTCAGCAACACTTTGCGGTCGGCGCCTTCAACATCGACAACCAAGAGACGTTGATCGCGATCTGCCGTGCCGCTCAAAAACTCGATGCGCCGGTATTGATCGAAGTCAGCCAAGGCGAAGTCGATGCCATGGGTCTGGAAAACGTTCGCGATATGCTCGATAACTACATCGAGGAATATGGCATCGAAGCCTACCTGAATCTCGATCACAGTCCGAGCGTGGAGTCGTGTAAGCGCGCCATCGATGCTGGCTATGAATTTATACATATTGATATTTCTCAAGCAGACAAGGATGCTGGTGATGAAAAGATTATCGCTGGCACCAAAGAGGTGGTTGAATACGCCAAATTCACTGGCGCCTTGGTTGAAAGCGAGCCACACTACTTCGGCGGCAGTTCGAACCTCCACGATGAAGCGATCGATTACGAAGAAATCAAGAAGACCTTTAGTACACCAGAAGGAGCTTCACAGTTTGTCGACACGACAGGTATCGATACCTTTGCCGCCGCGATTGGTAACCTGCATGGTAAGTATCCTGTGCCAAAACAACTTGATCTCGAGCTGCTCGAACGCATTCATGAAGCGTTGGGTGACAAAAAGAACATCAGCTTGCATGGTGGTTCGGGCACACCCCTTCACTTCTTTGAAGAAGCTGCTAAGATCGGTGTTACCAAGATCAATATCAACAGTGACATGCGTTATGTATTTCGTAAAACACTCGAAAAAGTCCTTCGCGAAAACCCTGATGAATACGCGGTCGTCAAACTGATGCCGGAAGTATATGAAGCCGTCCAAACCGTCGTCGAAGAAAAGATCATGGCCTTTGGTAGCCGCGGAAAGGCTGTCAGCTAACGTGACGAAAATCTTATCAATCGGTGCGGCCGTCCAAGACGTCTTCATGAGTCAGAGCGATGAGTTTCGGCCGGTCACCGACGAAACACTGCACGAACAAGTGCTCAAACTAGAAATGGGCGCCAAAGCCGATGTCAACAAGATCGTCTTTAGCACTGGTGGTGGCGCAACGAATGCGTCGGTGACGTTCGCTCGTCAGGGGCTCGAAGCCGAGTTCATCGGTGCAATCGGCGATGACCCAGCCGGCCAAGCGGTGATGGCGGATCTGGACCGCGAAGGCGTCGATACCAGTGATGTCAGCGTGTCGACCAAATATAATACCGGCTACTCGGTGCTACTACTGGCGCCAAACGGTGAACGCACGATTTTGACCTATCGCGGCGCCAGTACGCACTACAAAGTCGATGATTTTGCTATCGCCGAAAGTGATGCTGACTGGCTGTACTTGTCGTCGATGTCGGGCCGCATGGACGTGCTGGATCAGATATTTATTGAAGCCAAACAGCAAGGCATGAAAATCATGATAAATCCTGGCAAAGGCGAGTTGAAAGAAGCCGACAAACTAAAGGCGCTGCTCGACGATGTCGATGTACTGCTGGTCAACAAAGATGAGATGCAAACGCTCGTTGAAGGCGAGGATTTAGAAGAGCTTGTTCGCCATGGACTGGACTTGGTGCCGACGGTAATCGTTAGTGATGGGCCAAACGGTGTGTGCGCCAGTGACGGCGAGACGATCGTGCGAGCTGGCATGTACGAAGACGTCGAAGTCATCGACCGCACCGGTGCCGGTGACGCATTCGGTTCTGGATTTCTCAGCCAGTGGTCGCAAGGCAGATCACTGCGCGAGTCAATAGTGTTTGCTAGCGCCAACTCGACATCGGTCGTAACCGCAATCGGCGCCAAACAAGCGATTCTGCAAAAAGACACTGAATTACACGATATGCCGATCGATGAGCAGCCACTAGGAGGTAGGTAAGCGTGGCTCATCTGGCAGATTTGCTAGGACACGAGCACCCGCTGTTTGTGTACAACTTAGCTCAGCTTGAAAAAGCCGCCGGTGATGACAGCGTTGATGTTCAGCTCATTGCTGATATCAATGCAAAAGCACATAAAGCCATGCGCGCATTGGGACTCGATGGCTCAGACATTTATCCTGATGAGTTGTATCAGGCACTTAATGCAGCGGTCCGCCGTGGAGACGCAGATGAAATATTGCGCGACACCACGTATGCACTAGTTATCGCCGAGGGTGAGCCGGTATCGCTCAATATTCAGGACGTTATCGAGAATATGCATCACCAACTGGTATTTGCGGATCGTTGCTTAGAGTCGGCACGTCGACACCTGCGTGCAGAGATCGTTCGTCGGTATGCAGATCACGACAAGACGAACAATAAGATAGTTAAAAATTTACTGAAAGAGGCTGGAATCATATTAGAGAAAGACGAAGGTCATAGACAGTTGAATCAACAAATAAAGGAGAATTCTATGGATCAATCAACACCCCACGTCCTATGTGTCGGCGACATTATTACCGATGCATTTATCAAGCTCTCAGAAGAGTACACCGATGAATCAACCAACAAGAATGGCAACAAACAAATCGGTTTCGAGCTGGGTGCGAAGTTGCCATACGACGAAGTGGAAATTGTAGAGGCGGTTGAGTGTAGTCCGAACGCCGCAGTGTCGATGTCACGACTCGGTTTGTCGACGAGTTTGATGTCTTGGCTGGGTGATGATGAGCCTGGGAAAGGCATGGTAACGTACCTCGACAAGGAAGGTGTCGGCACAAACGATCTGGTCGTTGAGCAAGGTATGAAATCCAACTACCACTACGTTATGCGTTACAAGGATGACCGCACTAAACTCCAGCGGTTTGAAGACTATTCGTATGAATGGAAAGCACCAGCGCGAACCCCTGACTGGCTGTATGTGGGTGTGCTCGGCGAAAAAACTTGGCCGCTCCACGAAGCCATGCTGGAGTATCTGAATCAAAACCCAAACATCAAACTGGCGTTTCAGCCGGGAATGTATCATCTGATGTGGGGTGCGGAAAAACTAGCAGGGTTTTACAAGCGAGCTCACGTAGTGATCATGAACCGTGAAGAGGCTGTTCAGGTGACAAACGGTGATCATGCCAGCGTCAGCGACTTAGCGGACAAGTTACATGAACTAGGCGTTGATCAGGCGATCATCACTGATGGCAAAGACGGTGCATATGCGTCATTTGACAGCCGGCTGGTATCGATGCCGAACTATCCAGACATCGCTCCACCGTATGATCGCACTGGAGCCGGCGATGCATTCGCTAGCACGCTCGTCGCGGCGCTCGCGCTCGGTCAAGATATGGAAACAGCGTTGCGCTGGGCGCCGATCAACAGCATGAACGTCGTGCAGCAGCTCGGTGCGCAGGCTGGCCTGCAGACTCGTCAGCAGATCGAAGAATGGCTCGAAAAAGCTCCGAGTGATTACGTGCTGAAAGAGCTATAAAACCGAAAACTAACCGGGCTGCTCGCCACCGTCCTGCTGGCGGGCAGCTTTTTGGGCTGACTTGATATCGTGGTCGCAGTAGGTTTGGTTGGCTTCGACTAGCCGGACAGCTTCGTCGATGTCATCAGTGATCGTGTAAAGTTTGACGTCGTCAGGTGAAATGGTGTTTTGGGCCAGCATGGTTTCGTGGACGAACTCATCGAAATGCTTCCAGAAATCAGTTCCGATCAAAATAATCGGCGCTTTGACAGTCTTGCCGGTCTGGATGAGCGTCAATATCTCGCTCAATTCATCCAGTGTGCCGAATCCGCCCGGGAAGTAGACATAGGCATTGGCAAACAGTGTCATGACGATTTTACGTGGTGCAAAATGTTGAAATTCGTATGATTCGGTGGCGTACGGGTTGAGCTGCTGTTCGTGCGGCAGTTTGATATTGAATGCGATCGATTCACCGCCGGCTTTTTTGGCGCCACGCTGGACTGCGGTGTGTGCACCTTGGTTCGCGGCACTCATGATGCCGAATCCGCCGCCAGAGACGATGGCGTAGCCCAGGTCAGCAAGCTTTTCAGATAGTTCAGCAGCTTGCTTGTAATATTTGTCGCTCTCTGGCGTGCGTGCCGAGCCAAATATTGTCACGGTTTTGTGGTATTTGCGCAGGATGTTGTAGCCCTGATTGATTTCGCGGTCGACTTCACCTAATCGCACCATAGCGGCTTGCATCAGGATGTCGCGCGGCATGCATTGAACTGGTAGTTTTATTTTTGGTTTTGGTTCCATTTGCCACTAGTGTAGCATAAGCAGCATAAATCGTCAGCCTCAGGTATACTAGAATAAATGACGAAATTTAAACTCAATGCGAACTACAAACCAACCGGCGATCAACCGACCGCTATCAAGCAGCTGGTGGCTGGACTAGAGTCGGACGAGAGCGAGCAGACATTGCTCGGAGTTACCGGTAGCGGCAAGACCTTTACGATGGCAAACATCATCGCCGAGCGAGGTGTGCCGACGTTGGTGCTAGCGCACAACAAGACACTAGCAGCGCAGCTTTATAGCGAGTTCAAAGGTTTTTTTCCAGATAACGAAGTTCATTATTTCGTTAGCTATTTTGATTACTACCAGCCAGAAGCCTATATCGCCAGCAGCGACACCTACATCGAAAAAGATTCCGCTATTAACGAAGAAATCGATCGCTTGCGCCACGCGGCGACCGATGCGCTATTGACACGGCGCGACGTTATCATCGTAGCCAGTGTAAGCTGCATCTACGGTATCGGTTCGCCAGAGAGTTACGAGACGATGTCGATCCTGGTCAAACGCGGCGAGCGCCGACAGCGCGACAAGCTGATCCGGCTGATGACTGACATCCAGTACCAGCGTAATGATGTTGATTTTGCGCGCGGAACGTTCAGAGTCAAAGGCGACGTCGTTGATGTATTTCCATCCGGTCAAGACACTGCCTATCGTCTCGAGTTTTTTGGCGATGAAGTCGATCGCATCACGCAAATCAACCCATTGACGGGCGAGATTATCGCCGAACCTGAGTCGGTGCATATCTTTCCGTCTAGCCACTATGTGACGCCAAAAGACAAGCTGGCGCATGCACTCGAAGGCATCCGGGCTGAGTTCGATGAGCGATTGACGTACTTTGAGACGCATGACAAATTACTCGAAGCCCAACGCTTGGCGCAGCGCACCAAATACGACATCGAGATGCTAGAAGAAACCGGCTTCGTCAAAGGCATCGAAAACTACTCGCGTTACCTGACCAATCGCGAACCAGGCGAACAGCCGGCGACTCTACTCGATTATTTCCCGGATGATTTCATGCTGTTCGTCGATGAGAGCCACGTCACTTTGCCACAAGTGCGCGGCATGTACAACGGTGACCGGGCGCGCAAAGAAGTCTTAGTGGAACACGGCTTTCGGCTGCCATCAGCGCTCGATAACCGTCCGTTGATGTTCGATGAGTTTAATCGCCACATCAATCAGGCCATCTACGTCTCGGCGACGCCGGGCGACTATGAATTGTCAAAGACGCCCGAGCCCGTCGAGCAAGTTATCCGCCCGACTGGTTTGCTCGATCCGCCGATCGAAGTTCGACCCAGCGATGGTCAAGTCGATGATCTGATCGCCGAGATTCGTGATCGCACAGCTAAATCACAGCGTGTGCTGGTGACGACATTGACTAAGCGTATGGCCGAAGATTTGTCGACGCACTTGTCTGAAATCGGCATCAAAACCGCTTACATTCACAGCGAAATAGACACGCTCGAACGTGGAGACATCCTCAAAGATCTGCGAAGCGGTGTCTATGATGTATTGGTCGGTATCAACCTATTGCGCGAAGGTCTCGACCTACCCGAAGTCAGTCTGGTCGCCATCATCGATGCTGACAAAGAAGGTTTCTTGCGCAGTGAGCAATCACTCATCCAGACAGTAGGGCGCGCCGCGCGCCACGAGCAGGGAAGAGTGATCATGTACGGCGATACCATTACGCGCTCGATGCGCGCTGCAATCGACGAAACCGATCGCCGCCGAGACATCCAGCAAGCCTACAATACCGAACATGGTATCACGCCGACCTCAGTCGCCAAAGCTATCGACGAAGGCCTACGCGCAATCATCCCACAAAAAGACGACAAAAAAGCCAAAATCGATCTCAAGAAAATTCCAAAAGACGAATACGATAGTTTGGTCAAAGACCTATCGGCACAGATGGATCTAGCCAGCGCTAACTTGGAATTTGAGAAAGCTGCCGAGCTGCGCGATCTGATCGAAGAAATTCGACAGCGCCAGAAATAGGCGTATAGTAGATGGCAACAAGGAGGGGATAATGGCAAAGCTCGGAGCAAACTCAACGACGCAACACGCGTGGTTAAGTCAGACGAAACTGTATGGATTTGAATTATTTATGGCGGCGTTCGGCCTGACGGTCGCTGCAATCGTGATCGATTACGGATTGTTTGCGTTTTTCAACTATCTGATGAGTGAAGGCAGCGCCGAGGGTTACATCGGTGAAGGCTCGTTGGTGATCGTAGCGGCGATGGTGATTTGGTTGCCGTTGGCGTTGTTATTCTACCTGCGTTCACGGGGCGAACAGGTGAGAAATGCCAAGCGTACCAGCTCGACATTACATAAAGTAATGATATCGATATTGCTGTTCGTCAATATTCTATTGGCGGCTGGAGCGGCATTTGCGGCAGTGTATAGTTTGTTCCAAATCGCAATCGGTGCCGACATGACACCGGGCGAGATGTTGATGCGTGTGACAGTTCCGGCGCTATTGATGGCATTGCTGCACGCGTGGGTGTGCTTTGCTTTTTCGAGTGTCAGATTCGCTGGTCGCCGTGTGTTCGCGATGAGTTTCCTGGGAATCGGCGTTGTCGTCATGGCCGCGCTATTACTAGTGTCGTTTGGTACCGTGCGAGCTACAGCGATGGACGATCATCGTGAAGATGATTTACGGATGATCAGTGATGCGATTCGCGATGACTATCGTGCCTCGCGTGAGTTGCCATTAAGTTTGACCGATCTCGATTTTGAGGCTGATGATCTACGGTTCGATGTCGATGACTATTACTACGACCGACAAAGTTTGGGTCGGTACGAACTATGCGCTGATTTTGCGGCCGATACCAGCGACGATTACACGCGGTATGATGTAGAAGAGTACAGTACGTACGGTGATTTTTCATCGCATCGCGAAGGACGACAATGTTTCAAATTGCGAGCCAACAGTTATTCGACCTACGATTACGGCGACCGAATCGATAGTTAGTCGAAAAAATCGCAAATATTTGCTACTCTAGAAGTAGATGGTACAGATAACGACAAACGCAGTGCGCGACTTGGCGCAACTATCAGCCTTGGCGCTTGACGATGATGAGCTCGCGGCGTTAACAGATGATATCGAACATATCCTCACTTATATCAATAAGCTCGACGAATTGGACACCAGCGAAGTTCCGTCGAGTTATCAAGTCGGTGGCTTGCAAAATCAGTACCGCGACGACGTCGTGCAGCCACATACTGTGACGACCGAACAGCTGCTGAATCTGGCGCCAGAGCGAAGCGCGACGACGATAAAGGTTCCGAAAGTACTGTAGATGGCTGACCAAATTGCAAGTATCGTTCAAAATGTAGCCAATGGCTCAAAAACGGCTCGTCAGTACGTCCTAGAGCGCATCGAGCGGGCGCGTAGCTCCGAATCGTATAACGCACTATTGTCACTGACCGAAGAGCGTGCGCTGGAACGAGCTGACATGATCGATACCAAAATCGTCGACGGCGAAGCGGCTGGTCGCTTAGCTGGTGTGCCGTTCGTCGTTAAAGACAATTTCTTGGCATATGGTGCGCCGACAACTGCGGCGTCAAAGTTGCTCGAAAACTTCGATGCACCACTGCAAGCCACGGCTGTCGAGCGACTCGAAGCCGAGGGTGCAATCTGTATCGGTAAAGCCAATCTCGACGCTTTTGCGCACGGTGGCAGCACCGAAAACTCAGCCTATGGTGTCACCAAAAATGCTCACGACCAGACGCGAGTAGCAGGTGGCTCGTCGGGTGGGTCGGCGGTGGTGACAGCGCTCGACGTAGTGTCGTTTGCGCTTGGCACCGATACAGGCGGTTCCATTCGACAGCCAGCGGCCTTCAATGGCGTCTATGGCATCAAGCCAACCTATGGCGCCGTCAGCCGCTATGGCGTCGTGGCGATGGCGAGCAGTACCGACACGATTGGTTGCTTTGCTAGTTCACCGCGAGATGTCGAGACCGTCATGCAGGTTATGGCTGGTCGCGATGAGCGCGACATGACGACGATTGATGCGGTGTATAGCAACAAGCCGCGTCCAGTCAAAAAAATTGGTGTTATCAAACAAACCATGACAGACGATGTCGCGCCGTCGATACGAGCTGCAGTCGAAGCGCAATGTGACGCATGGCGTCAAGCTGGCTGTCAGGTTGACATGGTTGATCTGCCGATGCTCGAATACAGCTTGGCGATGTATTACATCATCGTGCCAGCCGAGATCAGCAGTAATCTGGCGCGCTACGATGGTATCCGCTATGGACGTCGCGCTGAGCAGGCAGCAACGTTAGCTGAACTATATGGCCGGACGCGCGACCAGGGGTTTGTGACTGAAAACAAGCGTCGCATTATGATCGGTAGCTATGTCTTGTCGAGTGGATTTTTTGACGCCTATTACAGCCAGGCGCAGCGTGCTCGCACCATGCTGATTCGTGAATTCGAAGCCTTGTTTGCCGAGTACGATATGCTGATCAGCCCGACGACGCCAACGACTGCTTTTGCGATCGGTGAAAACACCGACGATCCGGTCAAGATGTATTTGTCTGATATCATGACCGTGCCAGCCAGCCTGGCTGGCATCCCGGCGCTCAATGTGCCGATCGGTCACGATGATGCCGGCTTGCCAATAGGCTTGCAGTTGATTGGTCGCTACGGTGATGACATGACGCTGCTCAGCCAGGCACGTGGCATGATGGAGGCTACACGATGAGTTGGCAGCTTGGCATTTTGCTACTAGCAATTTTGATTATCGGTGCCGCCGTGCTGGTGGTCATCACCGTTACCGGACGCACCGGCAAAAATCTCGACGTCGCCAAATACCAGCGACGCTGGCTCGAGATCGAATCGAGCCTGAAACGCGATGAGCCAGCCACGCACATCACAACCATACTCAGTGCGGACAAGCTCGTCGATATGGCTCTGCGCGAGCGTGGATTCAAAGGTGAAACAATGGGCGAACGCATGAAATCAGCTAACGCTGAATGGAAAAATGCCGATCATGTATGGGGCGCACACAAAGTCCGCAACAAACTCGCACACGAACCTGATGCACATGTCACTTATGAGATAGCAGCGCGCTCATTGGTAGCATTCAAACAAGCGTTGCGTGATCTGGGGGCGTTTTAGAATGTCAAATGTATACGATCAGTATGAGATGACGATAGGTATCGAGTGCCACGTGCAGCTGGCGACACAGACCAAGCTATTTAGCCCGGCTGATAATGATTCACGTGACGCCGAGCCAAACAGCAAAACTCATCCTATTGATTTTGGCTTGCCGGGTATGTTGCCGATGCTCAACCGTGAAGCAATTCGTCTGGCGGCGCGAGCTGGCAAAGCGCTGAATGCCGATATCGCCCACGAAAGCCGCTTTGACCGAAAACACTATTTTTATCCGGACTTGCCCAAAGGTTACCAAACCACGCAGATGTATCAGCCAATCATACTAGCTGGGCATGTCGATGCGCCGCTCGATGGTGGTTCGACTGTCAAGGTTCGCATCCATCACGCGCACCTCGAAGAAGACGCCGGCAAACTAACGCATCACGGTGAGTATAGTTTGATTGATCTCAATCGCGCTGGAACGCCGCTGATCGAGATTGTATCTGAGCCTGACATGCACAGTCCTGCCGAAGCACGCGCTTACGCGACAGAATTGTATCGATTGATGACGTACGCAGGTGTCACGCACGGCGATTTGTACCATGGCAATATGCGCTTTGATGTCAATTTGTCAGTTGCCAAAAAAGATGCTGGTGAGCTCGGCACCCGCTGTGAAGTTAAAAACCTGAACTCATTCCGCTCGGTAGAAAAAGCCGCTGAGTATGAGTTCATGCGGCAGGTTGATGCGATCGAAGCCGGCGAGACGATCGTCCAAGAAACACGTGGTTGGAGCGACGACACAGGGAAAACAACCACTCAGCGCAGCAAAGAAGACGCTCAGGATTATCGTTACATGCCTGATCCGGATATTCCGCCTGTCGTATTGAGCGACGAAGATATCAATGAGTTACAGATTGGTTTACCGAAATTACCACACGAGTATCGGTCTGAGCTACGTGAACTTGGTGTCGATACTTCGGTCGTCAATACTGTGTTAGCGCAGCAGCTCTATGCTGAGCTGGTATCGCATGTCCAAGAACGCGAAGCCGCTGCGGCTAAGCGCGTCGCCAACTGGATTGCCAGTAAGCTCGATGTGCGCGACGAAGATGACGTGCGCAGCGTGGCTGATGTAAACGATTTACTGGAACTATCGGCCATGGTCGATGCCTCTGAGTTATCGTCAAACGCCGCGAGCGAATTGTTCAACGACCTGATGGCTGGAGCAGCAGAACCGCGGAGATTAGCCGAGCAAAAGAACTTACTACAAGTCAGCGATGAAAGCGCGATTGCTGCCATCGTCGATGCGGTATTGGCTGATCCGGCGTCGAGTAAAGCTATCGAAGACATCCGGTCGGGCAACGAAAAAGCCATCGGCTACCTGGTCGGTCAGGTCATGAAACAATCCGAAGGTCAGGCAAACCCAGGCATGGCGCAAACGTTAATCCGAGAGAGGCTGTAATGGTCACGCCGTGGCAACGTTTGGAAGACCTCGAGGTTGTCGATGCTGGCTATCAAAAAATTGTTCGCAAGCAGTTTCGGCGCAATAGTGGTGAAATAAAAATCGCTGACGTAGCTTCTCCAGACGGTGTCGAGGCAGCGTTTGTTATCGCATTGACTCCAGATAGAAGAGTGATTTTGGCGCGTCAATTTAGATGCGGCCCCGAGCGTGTGCTCGACGAGTTGCCTGGCGGTTTAGTCGACCCAGGTGAAGCCTTAGAGCAAGCAGCACTTCGCGAATTACGCGAAGAGGTGAATTACACATCTCACAACGTGACGTATTTGGGTAAAGCATACTCTGGGGCCTGGGAAAATCTGACGATGCATTATTTTCTCGCACTCGATTGCTATCCAGATGCTACCGGAAATTCAGATGCAGATGAAGAAATCGAAGTCGTACACGCGACTATCGCTGAACTGATAGAAAATGCCCGCAGCGCAAACATGGTTGATATTCAGGCTGTATTTTTCGCATACGATAAACTCAAAGAATTGGAGGCAAACGCATGAGATTACCAACTAAAGCTATTATTCCAGCTGCCGGACTCGGCACGCGGTTTTTACCGCAGACAAAGGCTATGCCGAAAGAAATGCTACCGATCATCGATAAACCAATTATTCAATACGTAGTGGAGGAGCTTGTTGAAGCGGGCATCAAGGACATAATAATTGTTGGCAGTAGCAACAAGCGAGCTATTGAGGATCATTTCGATCTACCGAATGAAGATTTGTTGAGTAATCTTCGCGCCGGGGGAGATAAAAAGAAGCCCTATATCGACATGGTAAACGACATTGCAGGCATTGCGAATTTTGTATACGTTCGCCAAAAAGGCCCCTACGGGAATGCAGCTCCGCTATTGTCGGCAGCACATTTGATCGCTGACGAACCATTCATCTATACATGGGCTGATGACTTTATAACGCCTGAAGCCAACGCTACACGCCAAATGATAGAGACGTATCAACAACATAATGGTGGAGTTTTCGCATGTACGCGAGCTCAAAACGATGAAGATTACGATCGCTACGGTTTTGCTGCTGGGAAAAATGTGGACGACTCGATTATGAGGATGGAGCGTATCGTGGAAAAGCCTGGTAAGGAAGCTGCACCATCAGAGTTGGCGAGTGTCTCGCAGTACTTGCTTCCTGCGGAGTTGATGCGACACATCGAGAATGGGGTGAAGGACCACAGAGGAGGCGAGTTCACATTCCAACCATTTGTTCAGAAAATGATTGACGAGGGCTCCCCTTTTTATGCAAAAGAAATCGAAGACGGTAAATTTTATGACACGGGTAATCCGCTAGACTATATAAAGACCATGGTCGATTTCGGATTAAAGCACGAAAAATACGGCGACGAATTTGCAAACTACCTCAAGACTAGAGTATAGTGGATGTAGAGGTCGCAAGACTTCGCTCATCAATAATTTAAACATACGAAAAGGGGTGAGACATGGAATGGGCACAAGTGCTCGTCATCATCCTGTCGGTATTTTTGGCGCTGTTCCTGCTGCTGTCGATCGTCTTGGTCGTGCTGTTGATAAAAATCACCAGGCAGATCAAGTCAGTCACCTCGTCAGCTGAGCGGACGGCTCAAAAAGCGGAAACCATGGTTGCCAACTTATCGGCTGCCACATCACCGACAGTCGTTGCAAAAGTCGTCTCGACGTTTGTGAAAAATTTTAAGAAATAAGGAGACTATACGAATATGTCAAAAGGAAAATTTGCACTCGGAGCACTCATTGGCGCAGCAGCCGGCGTTGTTGCAGGTGTACTCACTGCACCAAAGTCAGGCAAGGAAACGCGCGCTGACATCAAGAACAAGGCAAACGAACTGAAGTCAGAAGCCTCAGTCCAGGCTGAAAAAGCCAAAGCGCAGGCTGATAAAGTAGTCAAAAACGCAAAATCAACAGCTGAAAACTACAAAGGTCGCGCCACTCGAGCTATGGAAAGCGCCAAAAAAGAGTTCAAAGACGAAACCAAGAAATAGTTTGTCTCATCGAACTACTACAATGACCCTAGGGAAACCCGGGGTCATTTTGTTATACTAGTGCTATGAAGAAAGTTGCCAAAAAAGTCGTCGACACTGCCAAAGCCAAACGTGAGCAATCGGCGCGCTATCGTCTACTCGAAGAATTATTTAACGACTTTAACCGATCACGCAGTGAAGTCTATCGTCTGAACTTTATCCGCGGCATCATCTTTGGACTTGGCAGCGCGCTGGGTGGCACGGTTGTGATTGCGCTGATTGTCTGGTTGCTGAGCTTGTTCACTGACATTTTTCCGTTTTTTAGCGGCCTGTCCGAAGCGGTCGACAGAGCTGTCCAGGTCGACGCCGAGTAGATTTTACGACAGACAAGCGTGGGCGGATTCGCTATACTAGGTGATGATATGGGGGATTCTGATACCACACTTTCACCGAGTGATTTCGTGCATTTGCACAATCACACCCATCACTCATTGCTCGATGGTTTGACGAAAATACCCGAGCTGGTCGCTAAGTCAAAAGACATGGGCATGACAGCGGCGGCGATCACCGATCATGGCACGATGAGCGGCGTTCTGGAGTTTTACAAAGAATCGATCGACCAAGAATTCAAACCGATCATCGGTATCGAAGCTTACATCGCCGCGCGTTCGCGACTGGACCGTGACCCATCGCGCGACAAGCAACGGTTTCACTTGATCATCCTGGCAATGAACGATGTCGGCTATCGTAACTTGATGAAGCTGGCGAGTCTCGCGGAACTCGAAGGCAAATACTACAAGCCGCGCATGGACCGCGAGCTACTCGAGCAATATAACGAAGGTCTGATCGTGCTGAGCGCCTGTGCCAGCGGTGAAGTCGGCGAAGCGCTGCGAAACGGTGACTACGACGGAGCGCGCGATGTCGCCATGTGGTACAAATCCGTGTTTGATGACCGCTATTATCTCGAGCTGCAGGATAGCGGACACCCCGATGCGCCAAGTCATTGGCCGGTGCAGGGTCAGATAAATGAAGGACTCAAAAAACTGTCGGCTGAACTTGATATACCAATGGTGATTACCTGCGATGGGCATTATCTGGAGCACGCCCAGCAAGATGCTCACGAGATTTTGCTGTGCGTTGGAACTGGATCTTTCCTGAGTGATGAAAAGCGCATGAGCCTAAAAGATTTTGAGCTACACTTGACTGATCCGCGCGACGTCATCAAACGTTGGGGTGATACGCCAGATGTTATCGCGAACACGCGCGCCATCGCCGACCGTTGTCAGGTCAATATAGAACTTGGCAAGATATTGATTCCGACCTTTCCAGTACCAGATGGCGAGACCGAAAAAAGCTACCTCGATGCGCTAGTTTATCGTGGCATGGCTGAGCGCTATCACGACAAAACACGTGAAGAGGTCGCCGATTTGCGCCCAGAAGACATCAAACCGCTCTTGACCGATGAACAACGTGAACGTCTCGAAATGGAGTTTGAAGTACTCGATCGTATGGGCTACAACGGCTACTTCTTGATCGTGCAAGACTTTATTAACTGGGGCAAAAATCAGGGCATCATCTTTGGTCCGGGCCGTGGCTCGGCGGCCGGGAGTATCATCGCCTACGCGCTAAATATCACCGATCTGGATCCACTGAAATACGACCTGCTGTTCGAACGGTTCCTCAACCCAGATCGCATCAGCATGCCCGACATCGATATCGACATTCAGGACACGCGTCGTGATGAAGTCATCCAGTATTGTGCTGACAAATACGGTCAAGAGCGAGTCGCCAACATCGTGACATTTGGCAAGATGGCCGCCCGCGCCGCGGTGCGTGATGTGGCTCGTGTATTGCAGGTGCCCTACGCAGAGAGTGACCGCTTGGCAAAACTGATTCCGCCGCCAATCCAAGGCCGACACGTGCCGCTCTCGAAATCGGTTGTCGAAGATGCCGACCTGAAAGCTGAGTACGAGTCGAATCCAACCGCGCGTGAAGTCATCGATTACGCCATCACCCTCGAAGGAACTAATCGCTCGCACGGCGTGCACGCTGCTGGCGTGGTGATCGCGCCCGATGACATCGTCAAGTTCGTGCCGGTTGAGATGTCACAAAAAGGCGTCGTCGCTACCCAGTATCCGATGAATCCAGTCGAAGAGCTGGGACTACTCAAGATGGACTTCTTGGGGCTGTCAAACTTGACGATCATAAAGAATGCTCTACGCATTATTCGCAAGGTCTACGATGTCGAAATTGAGCTGTCAGAACTGCCGCTCGATGATGAAAAAACCTACCAGCTGTTTCAACGAGGCGACACCACCGGCGTCTTTCAGCTGGAGTCGGCGGGGATGAAACGCTATCTTCGTCAGCTCAAACCAACCGTGTTTGAGGATATTATCGCTATGGTCGCCTTGTATCGACCAGGGCCGATGCAGTTTATCGAGAGTTTTATTCGTCGAAAGCAAGGCGAGGAAGAGATCACCTATCTACACCCAGGACTCGAAGCCTCGCTGTCCAGCACATACGGACACCTCATCTATCAAGAGCAGTTCATGCAGATTTCCAAAGATTGGTGCGGGTTTACTGGCGGCCAAGCTGACACGTTGCGAAAAGCTGTCGGTAAAAAGAAAATTGACCTGATGAAAAAGGTCAAACCCGAGTTTGTCGAGGGCGCCATGAAAGTTGGTGGTGCCTCTGCGGCGGTGGCAAATCAGTTCTGGGATCAGCTCGAAGAATTCGCAAATTATTCATTCAACAAATCACACGCCGCATGTTATGGATTGATATCGTTTTGGACAGCTTATCTAAAAGCGCATTATCCCGATGCGTTCATGGCGGCGTTGATGACGAGCGACCAAGACGACACTGACCGACTGGCGATCGAGATGACCGAATGTCGGCACATGGAAATCCCGGTGCTCAGCCCCGATGTCAACGAATCGTTCGTCGAGTTTGCGGTGGTGCCAGAAGATCACACCATACGGTTTGGTATGGCTGCGGTCAAAGGCGTCGGTGTCGGCGCGGTCGAAGAAATCATCCGTGCGCGAGATGAGGGCAAGTTTACGAGTATCGAAGATTTTGCGTCGCGTGTCTCGACCAGTAAAGTCAATCGCAAGGCCTGGGAGTCACTGGTCAAAGCTGGCGCCTTTGACAAACTGGGCGATCGCTCTGATCTGCTGTTCAATCTCGAAACCATTCTGGCATTTGGCTCAAAAGTCCAAAAGGAAAAATTATCCGGTCAAGCTGACTTATTCGGAGGGCTGAGTGACGATAGTGCGGTACGTTCGCAGTTGGACCTGCAGCGCGCGCCGACCAAATACACCGACAAAGAGCAGCTCACCTGGGAGCGCGAGTTGCTCGGTTTGTATATATCGGCACATCCGCTCGATAATTACGATGCGTTTTTCAGCGAACAGACCATCCCGCTCGCCCAGGTGACGCCAAACATCGATGGTCAAAAAGTGATCATCGGCGGCCTGATTACCACGGCGCGCAGTATCGTCACAAAAAATGGCAAAAAGATGGCGTTTGTTGGCATCGAAGACAAGTCCGGTGAATCGGAAATCATCGTCTTTCCGAATCTCTACGAGCAGCTCGGCGATAAATTGCGCCAGGATACAGTGATAAAGATCACTGGCAAAATATCGGCTCGCGACCGCGACGGGAATTTGGGTGACGAAGCCAAGATGATTGCCGATGAGATCGACATTGTAACCGATAAAGAGCTGCGTGACTACGAATCGACCGGTTCGACCATGAAAGCGCCAGATAAGCGTGCGCCGTACCGTCGTAAAGTCGCAAAAAGCGCCGATGCAAAAAAAGTCACCTACCAGCCAGTATCTGAACCCCCGACAGCTAGCGCTGAACCACTCAAAACACTGTATCTGCGCGTCGACGATGCCAGCGATACGGACACGCTGCTGGCGCTCAAATCCGCTTGTTCAGATCACCCTGGCGAGCACGATGTGGTGTTGGTGCTTGGCCCAGACAAAAAAGCCTTGCGCATGCCGTTTCGCGTGCAAGCCGATGATGTCTTGCAGCAAAAGCTGAGTGAACGGTTGGCCGATGGCGCCGTCGTGCTCAAGTAGTTAGAGCATACAACGCGATACCGGTGGCGACTGAGACGTTGAAAGATTCTTTGCGCCCACGCATCGGGATTTCCAGGATTGCATCACACTGCGATAAGTACTGTTGCTCGATGCCGTGAACCTCTTCGCCGAGCAATAATGCAAATCGCTCGGCTGGTTGAAAATCGGTAATAATCTGCGAATCAGGTGATTGCTCGAGGGCATACATAGGTAGCGGTTGATTAGATTCGTCATTTTGGCTTAGCCATTCATCGAGCGACTCGACGTGTTCAAATGGCACCATAGTCTCGGCACCCAAAGCAGTTTTGTGGATCTGCTTTGTGATTTTATCGGCTTCGTGTGGCAGTCGACTGTCGCCCAGATACGTCGGGTAGGGCGTGTAACCGCTCAAGACAACACGCTCGACGCCAAAGCCTTCGGCGGTGCGAAAAATAGCCCCGACATTGTGCGTGCTGCGGATATTGTGAGCGATCAGAGTGATGTGCGGCATAGCTCCGATTGTACCACTACATAAACCATGAGCGATTTGCTATAGTAGGCGAGTATATGGATGAGGATAAAATTCAGGCGCGTCGGCGCGAGCAAGACGAGCAGTCGACCCAGCAACGCGCGGCGATTATCGGTTTGCCGTATCTCGACACGCGGTCGCTCGAAGCGGACTTGCCGCTGGCCAAAGATTTACTGTCGGTCCAAGAAATGTACCAGAGCAAAATCGTGCCACTGGTGGCGTCTGATGGTGAGAACGCGCCGACGCGATTTGGAGCCACGACGCAGACGCCGCAATCTATGTTGCGCTCGATGCGCGCCTCATACGAAGAAGACGGTCGGCCGCTGGAAATCTATCTGATCAGTTATAGCGGATTCAAGGCTTTGATGCGTCGATTCGACCCGCCTCGTGAAGTGCGATTTGACGACATCGAGATCGCTCGAGACGGTGATAGCGATACGATCGGCAAAGTCTCACAGACGCTCGAGACGGTAGGCACCGAAGCGGTATTTGACTATCTGATCACCCAAGCCGACAAACTGGGCGCTAGTGACATCCACATCGAAAACGGCCGCAATGAAATCCGAGTGCGCATGCGCGTCGATGGGGCATTGCACGCCGTGGCGCATATTAGTCGTGAACGCTACCGCGTCATCATGGGCGAGCTAGCTCGTCGAGCCAATATCTCCAGCGCCGCCAAAGAACCACAGTCTGGCCATATTCAAGAAGATATCCAGACCGACAGCGGCACACACCTGCTGAACCTCCGTGTCGAGACCGTACCGACGATGTACGGCCAAGACGCGGTGCTGCGATTGTTCAACTTTGACGAAACCTTGCTCAATCTCGATAGGCTAGGCATACCGGATAGTCAGCGATCCCAGATCGACGAAATCATCTCGCACCCGCGCGGCATGGTGTTGATGGTCGGTCCGACTGGTAGTGGTAAATCAACCACGCTCTACAGCATGCTCAACGCGCTCAACACACCCGATCGCAAATTGATCACACTCGAAGACCCGATCGAGTACGGTCTGACGGGCATCTCGCAGATCCCGATCAACACCACCGACGGCGGCAGCTTCGCCGATGGACTGCGTAGCGTGCTGCGTCTCGACCCAGACGTCGTGATGGTCGGCGAGATTCGTGACAAGGACACCGCAAAGACGGCTGTGCAAGCCTCGATCACTGGACACCTGGTGCTGTCGAGCTTTCACGCCAATTCGACCAGCGCGGCATTTAGTCGCATGGTTGACATGATTGGTCAAAATCCGATTTTCTCGAGTTCGATTCGGTTGTTGATCGCCCAGCGCTTGGTGCGTCGATTGCACGATGATAGCAAAGAAGCCTATCAGCCGAGCGATGCCGAACGTCGGTATGTGCGCAGTGTGCTCGAGGATTTGCCGCAGGACTATCCTGATCGACCTGATCTCGACAACTTTCAGTTATACAAACCAGTCGCGACTAATGATATGCCGTTTGGCTACCGCGGCCGTATCGTCATCATGGAGCAGATGGTGGTCAACGAAGAAATTCAGAAGTTTTTGCGCGGTGAACTGAGCGACATCCACACCGAAGCGATCGAACGTGTCGCCAAATCCCAGGGCATGTTGACACTCGAGCAAGTCGGCGTCCTAGCCGCACTACGCGGCGAAACCACGCTCGAAGAAGTCAGCCGGGTGATTTAAGTGCCCGTCCTATTGACGCCAGGGTTTGAAATTCGCGTGGATGTATTCACCGATTCTTCGATTTAAACCTAGTTGTGCGCGTGCTGGTGGACAGAGAGCGCTTAGTTTCGATGCCAGTTCGTAGGTGATAAAATCGGGGTTAGCATTAATGAAATCAACATTCGCAACCACACTTTTATCAGCACTATAGTTAAGTACCACATAATCCACATCAGTAACACCGGACGTAGACAATGCTTTTGCGGCGAGTACGACGTCGGTCCTGTGCAGATTGAAACACTGGAACTCTCCTGTCAGTTGGCGTGCTTCGCATGCATCGTGAGACATGAGTTTTGGGCCGTGACGCTGGGTTAATTGGCCAGTATTAGTATCTATGCCATAGGCAGTTTGCAATTCTAGTACCGGAAGGCTCATAAAGCCGATGATACAACTTTATACATAAAAATCAACAACTACTTGATAGATGAGGATACAACCGGAACAATGCGTTCGTCAAATGGTGACGGGATGATTTCGTCGGGAGTTGGATTTTCGACCAGGCTGGCGAGGGCTTCGGCGGCAGCAAGTTTGTGGTCGTCAGTAATCTTGGCGACGCCATTATCGAGTGCGCCTCGGAAAATGCCAGGAAAGGCTAGGGCGTTGTTGACTTGATTCGGCAAGTCGCTGCGGCCGGTAGCCAGCACGGCGACGCCAGCTTGCGTGGCAACGTCTGGCATGATTTCTGGTATGGGATTTGCTAGGCCAAATACGATCGGTTCTGGCGCCATCGTCGCGACGAGTTCGGGTGTCAACAAGCCGGCTTTTGAGACGCCGATGAAGATGTCGGCGCCTGCGATGGCGTCATCCATGCTGCCGCTGTGGCTCGAATCAACATAGTCGAGCAGCATTTGCTTTTCGGTGTTTAGGTCGGTTCGGTCGTCACTCAGGATGCCTTTGCTGTCGACGGCGACCATGTTGGTGCAGCCGTATTTGTAGAGGAGTTTGGCGATCGCCGTACCGGCTGCTCCAGCTCCGATGATGACGATTTTTGCGCTGCGCAGATCGCGGTTGGTGACTTTTGCGGCGTTGATCAGACCGGCCAGCGTCACTATCGCAGTACCGTGCTGGTCGTCGTGAAAGACCGGGATGTCGAGCTCGGCTTTGAGGCGTTCTTCGACCTCGAAACATTTCGGTGCGGCGATGTCTTCGAGGTTGATCGCACCGAAACTTGGCGCCATCGCTTTGACGGTAGCGACGATTTCATCGGCTGAGTGCACGTCCAGAACGATCGGCACGCTGTCGATGTCGGCGAAGTGTTTGAAGAGCAAGGCTTTGCCTTCCATAACTGGCATCGCGGCTCTCGGCCCTAGATCACCGAGGCCGAGGATCGCCGATCCATCAGAGATGACGGCGACGAGATTGTTTGTCCAGGTATATTTCGGCAGGTCTTCGGGTGATTCGGCGATGGCGCGACTGACCGCACCGACCCCTGGGCTGTAGTAAGCGCTCAGTTTATCACGGTCCAGCTCATCGGTGTCGCGGAGCTTAGTGGTGATTTTACCACCGTAATTTTTGTGCAATTCTAATGCGAGTTTATTGTAATCCATAATTACACTATACGGTATGTGTGTGCTAGAGTGAACGGTATGCAACTAAAAGAAGCACAGGTAGCAAGTTTTGTGGCGCTAGCTGTATTGAGTGGCTGCTCAAGTGATCGTGAACCAGCTGTAGACATGGATACGGAGCCTACTGCCGTGAGTGATGTAGCAGAGTACGACACATATCTTGTCGGCCCTTACGCTGTCGAAACAAGTGACACTAAGATTGTCCGGCCGATTCCAGAGGTAGACCTAGGACGTGTGGATCACTGCGAGCCAGGCACAAGATACACGTTTGATGAATCTGTCATCGAAAGTTTAACTGGCTATGATCCTGAGGCGGGTAAAGAGGTGTCAATCAATCCTAGAGATATAAAACTGATAACCAGCATAGGCCAGACATCCACCATAACAGTGTTCGACTGTATTGGATTCCGTTCTGAAGACGGCGATAAATACGTTGAAAACCGTCCGGTTGAAGGCAAATTACCCGAAGGATGGAAGCTAACTGGCCTGGTTCTGCCTGATAATGTTTCGAGTGGACAAGCTCTAGAGGTAAGTCCGACTTCGCGCTACGACGATTTGATACAGCCGTAACACTTTCAATTGCTCGCTATATCTGCTATAATCAAGCATTGATTGTTAATAACAGCTTTTAGAGGTGAGAAATGAGTTTTGCACTAGTCCAAAAGGTCAATGACCAGCAAAAGAAAAAAGAAGTCGTCGACGCACGTAGCGGCGACACGGTTCGCGTATACCAAAAAATCCGCGAAGGCAACAAAGAACGTATCCAGATGTTCGAGGGTGTCGTCATCCGTACCGACAACAAAGGTCAGCACACCAGCCGCATCACGGTTCGTAAAGTCGCCAGCGGCGTCGGTGTCGAGAAATCATTCTTGCTACACAGCCCGCTCGTCGAACGCGTTGAAGTCGTCCGCCGTGCCAAGGTTCGCCGCAACTTCCTGAGTTACTTGCGTCAGCGCAGTGGTAAGTCTGCTCGTCTGACTGCCGTCGACTTTGACCGCAAAGCTGTCAACGATGTACACGATGCAAAAGCCGAAGCTGAAGCTGAACGCCTGAAAGAAGAAGCCGCCAAAGCCGCTGAAGCCAAGCAGGCCGAAGCTGACAAAGCGCAAGCTGAACTCGAAGCCAAGCAAAAAGCTGTCGAAGACGCGCATAAAGACAACGCGTAGCTATCTAAACTCGGTAAAGAGTAAATAACCCGCTCTAGCCGCGGGTTTTTTGCTGCTTATGCATATTTATGCACGCCACGACAAATAGGCCAAAGCTAAGCAAGAACAGCGGCAAGGTTATGTATAGTGCGATCCGAATTGATGATCCGAGAGTATTCCAGCCTGAGCTGGTAGAATCGATCGGCCAATACGGCCAATCCTCAGCGAACCATTGTGAGAGCACGCACAGGATGAAAAGTATGGCGGCTGCGATGAATTGATTTCTTGGTCTGTTCATACAGCGCGATTATAGCACGGCACGCGGTATACTAGCAGTATGATTCTCGGCATCGATGAAGTTGGACGTGGTGCGTGGGCGGGGCCGTTGGTGGTCGGCGCCGTGGTGTTGGGCGATGCTCGCATCGATGGTCTGACAGATAGTAAGGTGCTGTGCAGGAACCGGCGAGAGGAGTACTCAAAGCTGATCCACGAGCATGCGGCAGCGATAGGACTAGGCTGGGTGAGTGCCGAGGAGATCGATGAGATCGGTCTGGGCGCTGCACTACGACTGGCTACCAAACGTGCCGTGCAGGAAGTGCAACGACAGCATGTCGAGTTTCACGAGATTATTATCGATGGAACGATCAATTTTCTGAGCGACACGCCTTTGGCGGACTACGTGACGACGATGAAGAAAGCCGATTTGTTGATCGCTAGTGTTTCTGCAGCCTCAATCGTCGCCAAAGTCGCTCGCGATGAGTTTATGTATGAGCGAGCCGATGAGTTTGTGGAATACGGCTTCGTAGATCATGTCGGCTACGGCACTGCCAAGCACCGTACAGCCATCGACCAGCATGGCGTCACGCCACTGCACCGGCTGAGCATCGCTCCGCTACAGAAATATGCATCGACGCAGAAAACGGTGATCGAACCGGTAGCCACGCAACCGACCACTCGTGATATCGGCAACGCTAGCGAGACCGCCGCGGCTGAATATCTTCAGTCACGCGGTTATGAAATTATTGATCGCAACTGGCGCACCAAGTTTTGCGAAATAGACATCGTCGCCCGAAAAGACGACGTCTACTACTTCGTCGAGGTCAAACATCGCAAAAATGCCGATTCCGGCGACGGACTGGCCGCAATCACACCTAAGAAGTTAGCGCAGATGAAAAAAGCTGCTGAGCTGTACGGTGTAATGAATACCCCGAATGAAATCGAAATGCAGCTTGCTGTGATAGCAACTCAGGGCGAAAGTAGCGCCGTAATCACTCGAATAGAGTTTGTGGCATAACTTGAGACGTCAGCTATTTGCTGGTTGCTGTTTGATGTACTGCACAGCACGCTTGAGCAGTGATGCAGCTTCGCGTAGGGCGCTTAGTTCGGCGTCAGTAAGTGGCGGACTGTTGTCTATGTGAACGTAGCCTATGTCTAGTGGGGAGTACGGTTCGGCCGATGCGGCACTTCTTGTTTTCCTGCGTCCACTATCCCACGCACCACTGGCTTCATCGAAGGAACTGGAAGAGTAACCTCTTGTGAGAAGATCTCCAGTGTCGGATTCGGCGCGAAGTGTTATAGAGAATTCGCGAACCACGGCGATGTGGTCAGCAGTTTGTTGATGCGTATCTAGGTTGTATCCACAGACGTTCAAAACATTTTGCATGAGCCTAAGACTTGCGGATGTACGGTGATCGGGGGTAGCTGCGTACAGCGCTTCATAGCGCCTGCCAGGGGGCAAATCGGCTCCTTGCCTAATCGGCCGGATCAAACCATCTTTTGCCCACGAGAGCACGCCTGTGAAGTCGCCAACATCAACTGATACGTCAGATGTGGGCCAACCTTTGTTATCGCGATTGAACACGTGCTCGAGCTGCGGCCTGGTATCAATGAAAAAATCTTCAGCTAGTTTGAAAGGCTTGGAATCCTTAGGAGTATATGACAAAAGACTTGGTACATCGAGTGGATAAGAGTCTGTAGACATGCCATGACTGTAGATGGGGCGGATGAATAAAGCAAGCGTAAGCGGCCGGCGATCGGTTACAGCTTTTCGCGGACTTCGTCACCGTCACGTTCGAGAACTTGGAGTCGGGCGTCTATCTCGCGTAGGCCTAGATCGATGACGCGGGTCAAGGCAGGTTGGTCGCGCAGTGGCGTGAAGAATTGCTGGTATTCGTCGCGTTGCTCGTGTGTCATCAGGCCGGTGGCGGCGTAGCGTGGGAAGTAGTCGTAACTTTTGTCGCCGCCGAACGTTCGCTCGATCCAGTCCCAGTTGTCTTGCATCCATTGCCAGGTCGCCGCGCGGGCGTGGCGGTTGCGAATCAGGTAGACGAACCAACGGGCGGTGTCTTGGCTACGCACGACGTCGGTGTCGGTCAGCTGCTGCAGTACATAGTCGATTTGATCCGGTTGACGGGCGCTGGTCAAACCACTGACCAGGTCGTCGCGCAGATCGGCTGATGGCGTGCTGGTGTGTAGGTCGAGCAAGTCGCGAATGACCTGCATGTCATCGGAGCGGTACACGACACTCGAAACTACGAGCGCGCGGAGTTCTGGATCAATCGATTCGACGCCAGCCTGGTAGAGCTGATCAACATGCGATAGCACTTCCGCGTCCTGGCTATAGACCATAAATCCGAGAATTGTCGAACGTAATTTCGTGTCGCTTTCTGGCTCCCCGACTGTTGGGTTCCAACCGAGGCGCGTGTATTGATCGCGGGCGAGCTCGCCAGCAAATTCGCGCAGCTTAGCTTCAGTTGCGTCGTCAGTCTCGACAAATTTTTTCAGCTCGGCAAATGCCAGAGATATGATATCCCAGACATGCTCTGATGTCGTGTCGGTAAAGTGCGGCAGCAGATCGATCAATGACGCACTACTGGCATGACCGCCCCGGATCAATAGAGTTTGTTCGTGCAGTAACTGTAGTCGATCGAGGTCGTTCAAATCATCGCGCGCGACGATTCGCTGTAGATGTTCGGACGTGTAGCGAGTGATGAAATGTGCCGTATCGCCGACATTCAATCGCTCGTCATCAGATATTGGCATGCGTAGTTCGTGGGTGTCCAGCAGCTCAGGGACGTCCTCGTCACTCTCAGCTCGCAGCGGAATCGGCCATAGCTGTGAGGACTCGCTATGTTCGCCGATGTAGAACTGCTGTTGCTGTAATCCGTTTACATCGATGGACACCATCGGATAGCCGGATTGCGAGATCCAGGTGTTCATGAAATCAGTAATGTCCTTGCCGCTGGCGTCGGACAGGTGGCGCCACAAATCATTGGCTTCGGTGTTGCGGTAGGCGAACTCGGTGAAATAACTTTGCAAGCCACGCTGAAACGCTTCGTCACCGATATAGGCTTGGCACATGCGCATCAGGCGGGCGCCTTTTGCGTAGACGATCGCGCCGTCAAAGAGGCTGGAGATTTCGTCTGGGTGATTGACGTCGACTTGGACGGACTGCACGCCGTCGATCGCATCACGACGCAGTGCCAGGATGCTCTCTTGGGTGGCAAAATCCAACCAGGCGTTCCACTCGGGGTGGATGGCATCGACGGCGATGTATTCCATCAGTGTTGCAAAGCTTTCATTGAGCCACAGGTTGTTCCACCAGTTCATCGTCACCAGGTTGCCAAACCATTGGTGGCTGAGCTCGTGACTGATGACGGTAGCGATATACTGGCGGCTAGCGATGGTAGTTGTGGCGGGGTCGGCCAGTAGAGCGATTTCGCGGTAGGTAATCAGTCCCCAGTTTTCCATAGCGCCACTGCTAAAGTCTGGCAGTGCAACGTGGTCGGATTTGGGCAACGGATACGGCGTGCCGAAATAGTCATCGAAAAACTCGATCGAGCGCACGGCATGATCGAGCGCGAAATCCAGACTATCGGCTGATTGCGCCGGTGTGGCGTAGACATTGACCTCGACGCCACCTGCCGTATGAGCGCTCTTTTTTTGCAGATCACCGTACACCCAGGCCAGCAAATAGGTGCTCATGCGCGGTGTAGTGCCGAATGTCGTCACCAGCCGGTTATTTTCAACGCGTTGATCGGTCGGGTGTAGGTTGCCCAGTACGGTGATGTCGGGTTCGGTGGTCAGCGTGACGTCGAACGTAGCTTTGGCGGCCGGCTCGTCGATACACGGAAAGACTTCGCGGGCGTGATGGCTCTCGAATTGGGTGGCGATGAGCTCTTTGGCTTCACCGTCATGCATGAATTTGCAAGGATACATGCCGTGAGTAGCATCAGTGATGTGGCCGCTAAATCCAATAACGATCAGGTGTTTGCCGGGCGCCAGATCGTCGTGAGTGATCCATAGGGTGTCATCAGCTGCTTCTTGGTACTGAGCGGCTTTGCCGTCGAACACCACGGTCTCTATTTGCAGGTCTTTGGCGTGCACGCCGATACGTTCTGCTCCGGCAGCACTGATGCCGTGGATGGTGACCGTACCAGTGAACTGGCGGCCGGGCCGATCGATGTCGAGCGATAGTTGATAATTTTCTGGTTGGAAGTGGTCGAGGAGTTGAGTAAAAGTAGTCATTACACTCCATTGTACAATAGGCTCTACATGAGTCGCTACCGCCGTCGTCGAATCATCGCTTGGTGTGTGCTGCTAACAGTCGCAGCACTACTGCTGTTCGTAAATCCGGATAATTATGCTAACGAGCAATCGCCACCAGTCGACACCTCGACAACCGAACCGGCGATCGTGCCAGGCGATGCCCAGGCGACGCTCGAGCTACTGACTGTCAAAGGCCGGGCTGCCAAAACTGGCTACGACAGAGATCAATTCGGTGCTGGCTGGGGTTTAATCCAAGGCTGTTCGGTGCGCGACGCGATATTGCAGCGTGATCTGGTCGAGACGGTCGTCGACGCGCAATGCCGCGTGGTCAGTGGGGTACTGGATGATCCGTATACGGCACGTTCGATTCGCTTTGTTCGCGGGCCGACGACTAGCGATGCGGTGCAGATCGATCACGTAGTGGCACTATCAGACGCCTGGCAAAAAGGCGCGCAGCAGTTGTCGTACGAGCGGCGGGTTGAATTTGCCAACGACCCACTTGAGCTGCTGGCTGTCGACGGTGATGCCAATGAACAAAAATCAAATGGCGATGCCGCCACCTGGCTGCCGAGCAATAAATCATTTCGCTGCCAATACGTCGCGCGCCAGATCGCCATCAAATACAAGTACGCACTATGGGTGACGGCAGCCGAAAGAGACGCCATGGTCCGGGTGCTCGGCACGTGTCCAGGGCAGCAACTGCCTCGCGGCAGCGCTTGAGCAATCGATAACGGCTATGCTACAGTCAGATGTAATGAAACAAGCTCCTGACGCGATCAGTATTGACAACTTTTGCATGATATTTGGCAAGACGACGGTCATCGATGATTTGAGTTTTGCGGTCAAGCGCGGTGAGACGTTCGGTTTACTCGGCTCGAACGGTTCTGGTAAAACGACAACAATTCGAGCGTTGCTGGGCATCTCACGACCGACGGCAGGCACACTGCACGTCAATGGCAAGCGGTATGATGTCGGTGACACGACGCGTCTGGGATATCTGCCCGAAGAGCGCGGCTTGTACAAAAAAGAAGCCGTCATCGACGTCATGACGTATTTTGGTCGGCTCAAAAACATGTCGCGTGATGAAGTGCGCGACTGGTCGATGGAGTATTTGGATCGAGTGGGCTTGGCCGACAAAGCCAAACTGCGGCTCGACAAGCTATCCGGCGGCCAGCAGCAAAAAGTCCAACTCGGCGTTACCATCATGGACGATCCGAGCCTCTTGATCCTCGACGAGCCAACCAAAGGTTTTGACCCGGTCAACCGCCGCTTACTAATGAATATCATCGAAGAACATCAAGCCAAGGGCGCTACCGTCGTGTTCGTGACCCACCAGATGGAAGAAGTCGAACGCCTGTGTGATCGCATCATCTTGCTCAAAGACGGCAATGCAGCTGAATATGGCACCATCGCTGAAATCCGCAAAAAACACAGCGGCAAGAGCCTGGACGACATCTTCGTCAGTATCTACGGCGGCGAGGAGGTGACGCGTGCATAATCTCGGAACGGTGTTCAGCTTTGAGGTGATCCGTACGCTCAAAAAGAAATCGTTTTGGCTCGTCGGACTCGGTTTTCCAGTCGCGATGGCGGCAGTGTTCGCGATCATCTACTTTTCGAACACCGCGACAGATACCGCGCTCGAAGAACTATCCAAACAAGAGTTTTCAATCGGCGTCACTGATCGATCAGGCTCAATTCAGCCAGCGGCCATCGAACAAATCGGCGCCGAGACACTCGACGACCAATCGGC
>JAUIGH010000038.1 GCA_030429935.1 bacterium
AGTCCGTGTCGGCGAGTTGCCCGCCGTATTGTTTTCGTTCGACGACCAGCGTCTTGCGGGTATTGCGCGCGGCATAAAGCGCCGCTGTCAGCCCGGCGGGGCCGCCGCCGAGGATCAGGACGTCGACATTGCGTGATTCCGTCATGTTTTCAGATGTATCCTTAAGTGCGTTAAATCCAGATTCTTTTCGCGGCTGGCAATCGCCAGCGCGGCCATCTCGGTGGCGTAGGGTAGCCCTGCTAAACTGACGCCGGCAAATAGCGCACCCAGCTCGTACGAGAACCCAGCCAGTCCAAACAGGCTGGCGATACTCAGTCCCCAGGCGATCGAAAACAGAAATAGCAATTCGCTGGAGCTGGCCAAAATTTTGCCGATCCGCGGGATGATATGCGCGCCCGCCACGTACAGCCCAGCAGCTAGGCCGAGTGCCTTGAGTCCTAGCGAGCCAAACGTCGCAGCGTCGAGCGAGCCCTGAGCAAGCATGGCGACCGCCACCAGCGCCAGCGTCGCGATGATGTCGTCGATCAAGATGACACCGATGGCGACTTGGCCATACAGCCGAGTCAATTCGTGCTTATCGGACAGGGCTTTGAGAATAATAATCGTCGAGCTAAAGAACAGCGCGATACCTATAAATACTCCGGTCATCTGGTCGAATCCCAACAATAATGCAGCAAAATGTCCAACCGAACCCACGGTCAGTAACAACGCGGTGGCAGTGACGAGGCTCACTTTTCCGAGACTACGGACAACGCCTATATTGAGTCCCAGCCCGATGATGAACAGCAACAGGGCGATGCCGATTTCGGCAAATGTCTCGAAGGCGTGGTGCGCATCTTCGCCCTGAATCAAGCCCAGCATACTTGGACCGACGACGATGCCGGTGATAATGTAGCCCATGATCAGCGGCTGACGCAGCACATGCATGATAAATGCGATCACTGCTGCGACAGCGATGACGAGCCCAATTTGTACAAAGATACTTAATTCCATGTTTGTTTGATTTCGCTTATGCATTCATTGTGCCACACCTCGAGAAATAGGGCAAGAAACGTGCTAGAATAGTGTGCTATGCAAGTTGTGCAATCACTACTCGACCCACTGGTCATCAACTGTCTAAAAGAGGGCGGAATTGTGGTCGCACGTACAGACACGCTCTACGGTGTGTTGGCACGAGCGGATGACGAAACGGCCGTGGAGCGAGTCTTTGCAGTAAAAGGCCGCAGTAATCACAAGTCACCAATCGTTCTGATATCGAGTCGTGAGCAAATGTTTGTACCATTGCCCAAAGCTCAGGCGCATTTGGCTGACGATATGTGGCCAGGACCAGTGACAATCGCTGTTCCAGTAGATAAAAGTAGTGCGCCGTCGTGGTTGCATCGAGGTAATGATGAATTCGGCCACCGTTTACCAGCGAAGGATGATTTACATGATCTGATTGATCGAACTGGTCCGCTTATCGCACCGAGTGCAAATCCTGAAAGATCTGATCCGGCGATGAATATTTCACAGGCTATAGATTATTTTGGTGACAAGGTGGACATCTATGTTGATGGCGGTGAGGTTATAGATCCTAAGCCGTCGAAGTTACTTAGGATCGATGAGCAGGGAAATATCGAGCGACTCCGATGAGCCAGCAACTCGACCCAAACGATTTTGTCATCACCCGCAAACGCAAAAAATATAAGTTTGCCAAATTCGCCAACGCCGAAAATTGCCATGAGTTTGATGAGTGGGAAAAGCGCCCAGTCGATGTTGTCGAGCTCGGCGCTGGAACCGGTTTATTCGCTGTCGAGCTCGCCGCTCGTTACCCGGGCCAAACATTCGTCGCGCTCGACGTCAAAGCCGACCGCCTGCAAAAAGGCGCCTACGAAGCGCTCGGGCGCGGCATCGACAACGTGCTGTTTGTACGCGCCCGCGCCGACCAAGTCACCGAATTGTTCGAATCGCATTCATTGCAGCAGGTTTGGCTGACGTTTTCTGATCCATTTCCGAGGTCGCGCAGCGCAGGTCGGCGCATGACGCATCCCAACTTTTTGGCGCGCTACCGCGATGTGTTGCGGCCCGATGGCTCGTTATGCATTAAACACGATGATCCTGACTTTTTCGCATGGACATTGGAGCAACTGGTCGCAGATAGCTGGCACGTCGACGAGCTCGCATTTGACCTGCATGACTCTGACTTATCCGACGACTACAAAATCATGACCAGCTACGAGCAGCGTTGGCTGGACGAAGGCCGCGTGACGAGCATGGTGAGGGCGCGACCATGACCCAACGCGTCGATGTATTCCTGGGTATAGGTCAGCGCGGTAAAATCGTCAATTGGCTCGAGCGGCGCACACCAGATCACATCCATTTTCACGGTGCACCAAAATACTTACACCATGATTCGGCGTCAGAGATAGTAAAAACCGGGATTTCGTATGTTTGCAGCAGGCTAGACGATGCTCCGGCAGGTGCCTACATTTTAATTGCTGAGTCTCAAGCCTCAGCATCGGTTGTCCAGGCATTGAACGATGGGCAGATACCGCTGCCGCAAAAACTGGTCTTGCTAGAACCACTTGGACTAAACAGCCAATCGTTTGGCGATACAGAAAGTGCGCGTATGCGTGAATTTTATCGTCGAGTTGCTAGATATTGGCTACACCCGCATCAATCGCTACTCATCTGGGGAAATCGCTATACAGCGTACAAGGTGCTGAGTGAATCAATTCGCCACTGGAGACGTGTGCGGTTTGGCTATGTGACGGGTCTGAGTTTTGATTTACGTGAGCCACTGTCGCGTATCGCGCAGCAAACCGATGTTCACGTCTATGCTGGCGAAAACGACGAATTCTTCCCATATCACGAGATCGCCGCACACCTGGATGACCCGAATATCACATTCCACAAACTCCCCGGCGGCCACGTCAACCGCGCCACACCACGCGGCTTCGACGAACTCGAGTCTGTGCTAGATGAAATGTTAATATAAACGCATGCCTCACATTCATACTCAGCCAGGACAGCACGATTTCACGGCCTCGGCACATATCATCCGCCGCGATATGGATGTGCCACGGATACTGCTGATTGCGCATAAAAAACTGGGTATCTTATTGCAGCCTGGCGGACACGTAGAACTCGATGAAAATCCATGGCAAGCTATCTGTCATGAGTTGCGCGAAGAAACTGGCTATAGTATCGATGATCTCAAAGTATTGCAGCCATCGCTACGCATACAGCCGACAGCTGGTGTAAAACATCACCCGGTTCCGCTCTGGATGAATACGCATCAGTTTGTTGACGAGAGCCATTTTCATACCGACACCATGTATTTGCTCGAAGCTCACGCCGCGCCGCCAAAGCTGCCACAAGAAGGCGAGTCGCAGGACTTGCGCTGGGTCAGTGAGTTAGACATCGAGCAGCTTTCTGATCAGGAGATATATCCAAATACGCGTCAGGTTGCGCTCCAAGTGCTACAATTATTCGCCGACGAGTGGCAGCCAGTTAGTCCGAATCAATTTTCTTAGCCTTTTTCTGCTGGAGTAACTTGCTTCTTGTATTCAGGTTCTGCTTGTTCGAGCATGTAGCGTAAATTGCTTTCAGCCGTGAATTGCGGTCGTTCGTGCAAGTCGCGTAAAATTCGACGTCCGACACACGTTGCGAGTGGAGTCGGGAGTCGGTAATTCAACGTGTCATCTGAGCTTAGTTCATCACAGTGCGAGTAAATGCCTTCGATGAGCAAGACGCGAGTAGGTTGAATGGTTCCTATGTACTCAGGTTCTACATCGGTAAAATCAATCCGTCGTCGCGCGATAGACTCACCCGATCGCAGTTTTGCGATATCTGCCGCCATCGTAGCGGTGTCGTAGACGATAGGCGCATCCCATTCGATCCATTCGCCACCTATGTGATTATCAAGCCAGGTTTTGCCGCGATGATAATCATCGGTCGACATGAAGTTGTGGGCGATGCCATGCTCACGGAGCTGGTCGGATACATCACGCACGATGGTAGATTTTCCTGAGCCAGAGCGACCGGCGATGCGGACCGTAGCCGTAGATTGTCGCATCAGATGGCTGAGGATGTCGTGAGTGATGTCAGTCGGGTGTAATTCTGGGTGCGGTAAAAGCGTGTCTCGGCCATCGTGGTCTCGACGATAGAGTAGGTGCGCGCGCCATTCATTATCGACATATCGGTCACCAGACACATCGGCGAGCTCGACTGGCGTGTGCTCGAGAAAACTCGTCAACGCGATCGGATCCTCGGCTTCACACACAACTAGGCCGTCTTCATGAAAATCGATGGACGTATGGTTGTTGACGTCCGCGCGAAGTTTGCGAATTATCGGAGTGTCAGGTGATTTATATAGCTGGTACAGTGCTGCGGATATTTCGGTCTCGACTTCTAGACGTTTTATACCATCAGGTGTTAATTCACCGCGGTCTTTGAGTGTAGCGGTGTAGCTGAGTGATCCATCTGCTTGTAGTTCTTCGCGAAGTCGCAAGCTGTATGGTTCGTTTGGATGGCTGAGGTAGAGTTGCTCGATAGGTCTCGATTGTTCGCGGAACTCTAGCAATGCGTCCGGCATGACTGGGATGAGTTTTCGTTCGGTTTCGGTTGGTATAGTATGCTCAAATTCACTGCTAGTATTGAGTGTTTCGACCACGATGTGTAACCCTTTCTGGTATGTCTTATATCTTTACAGTTCGATCATAGCGAGCTAATATTGGAATGTATAGAAAGTATAATTTGACTCAAATATGATTGATAATATTGAGATAAAGCATCACATCCAGCGACATATCTTGAGCGTATTGATGCATGTAAAAGTAGCGCGGTTTCGCGACATGCGACCACCACACACCGACACCAACTTGTACAGCTACCATTTGAAACTTTTGCTCAAACAAAACATGGTCGCTAAAACCGACGGCGGCTATATGCTCGGTCGGACAGGGTTGATTTATATCGATCGGCTCAATCAGCAAACGCTCAAATATCGAACGCAGCCAAAAATTGTCACTATGCTCGTATTGCAAAATCCCGATGGTGACGTATTGCTGTATCAACGCACTAGGCAGCCGTATCTCGCACAGTGGACTTTGCCGATGGGTAAAGTCCATATCGACGACACAACCATCGCCCAAGCCGCACATCGTGAGTTACGCGAAAAAGCTCATATTGACGGCGCCGACCTGGTTCACGCCGGCGACTGTTATATCCGCGTTGTTGATGATGACGATGTCCAGATGTCAACATTGGTGCATGTGTTTTACGGTGAAGCGCAAAGCGCAGATGAGACAGAGTGCCTACGCTGGGCGCGCCCGCATAAACTCGATCAGTTCGAGCTAGCGCCGGCCGTCGAGCAGATTATCGCCCGGACGTTTTTCCGCGACCCGTTCTTTTTCGAAGAATACACCGTGCCACTAGCCGACGCGCTTGGTATAATCGACGGGTGAATACAATACAGCGACTCATCAAACCCCGACAGTTTTGGATCGTCCTCGTCGTCGCGCACATCATCATAGCGATTCCGAATGCTACCGTCACAAAAGTCGTCGTCGAATCGGCCGATCCGTTGTTTTGGGTGCTGACACGCTCGACGTTGCTGGTGGTGTTTGTGTTGCCGTTTGTGTGGCGACATCTCGCGAAACTTTTGCAGAGAAAGACGTTCGCGCTGATGACCGTCTCAGCCGGCAGCATGGCGGCGGCAATCATATTGTCGGTTTATGCAATCGCCTACAGCCAGGCCAGCTATGTGTCGATCATCACGCTCGCGACGCCGATCGCTATCATGGTGCTATCGATGATCGTGTTTGGCGAGCGTCTAACTAGGCGCACTGCGACGGGTGTGACACTAGCGGCGCTCGGAGCGATGACTTTGGTGATATTACCAATTGCACTAGCTGGTCAATCGTTTGCGTTTTATCCGCTGGCGACCGTGTTTGCGCTCGCCAATATCGCGTCTTTTGCGGTGGCAATTGTAACGATGCGTAAACTCGACCAGCAAGCTAAGGTGCCGTTAACGTTAACGATTTGGTATAGCGCAGTCATTACGATGATTGTATCTGCCGCGCTGTTTATGTTGTGGGGTGATACATCTATGATGCCGATCGATTCAGTGGAATATTGGTTGGCTGGATTGTACGCCAGTATCCTGTTGGCGTTTGTCGGTCGCATGATCATGATTCGTTTGCTCGAGCGAGTCGGCCCGGCGTTGTTCAGTGCTACTGGCTATCTCGAGACATTTGGAGCAATATTGTTTCCTGTCATCGTCATCGGCGAGCGAATATCGATCACAATGGCTCTCGGCGGCGTGTTGATACTGCTGGGAGTGTATATTATCGAACATCACAAACACTCGCATCATCGTCATTATTTCCTGCACAGGCATCATTGATTTGCTCTAGTATTTGATACAATCGACGAGTGACAAAACAACATTTATGGTTTTTGGTGGCACTAGCCGCAGTATTAGCGGCGGCTCCGCACGCGATGGTGGTGCGCATCGTCGTCGATAGCGCCGATCCGTATTACTGGATCGTGTCTCGATTGGCGCTCGCCAGCATCGTGATGCTACCGTATGCGCTGTTGACGACACGTTGGCTGACGATACGTCGGGCGGGCAAGCATATTGTGAGCGGTGGCATGGCGATGGGTGCGGCGATTATCCTGTACACGCTAGCCATCGAGCAAAGTCAAGCGAGCTATGTATCGATCCTGACGATGTTGACGCCGATTATCATGATCATTGTGTCGCGGCATTATTACCAGGAGTCACTGACGCATCGCAAATTCGCTGGTATCGCGCTGGCGATGCTGGGCGCATTGGTCGTGGTAATAGCGCCGCTCGTCGTCGGCGGGTATGCGGGGAGCTTGTTTTACCCGCTGGCCACCGTCTTGGTTCTCCTGCAGTCGGTATGTTTTGCGATCGGTTTTATATCTATGCGTCAGGCCAACGAAGCCGGTGTGCCGGTGCTATCGAGCGTTGGGCTGACGGCACCGATTGGGCTGCTCATGGCATTGCCGCTATTTTTGCTATTCGCCGATGCGTCGCGCATGCCTTTTGATACGTCGTATGTGCTCGCAGTCGTGTATTCGGCGATCGGTCTAGCCGTGCTGATCCGAGCCGTGACGATTGCTGCCTATGAACGGATCGGCGCGGTGTCGATCGCGGCGCTGACCTATGTCGAAAACCTGGTGGCCATCGTCTTGCCGCTGCTATTGATCGGTGAGATCGTCTCGCTCGAGATGATTGCCGGAGCAGCGCTGATACTGGGCGGC
>JAUIGH010000039.1 GCA_030429935.1 bacterium
GCGTCTGTGTACGGAACATCTGTACTAATTGTAATCATCTCTGCCAGATCAACATCACCAAACTGCGGCTCTTCGACTGGTTCGTCGCCAACATAATCTGGATCGTAATACGCTCCTTCAGACCAGCTTTCGAAAGATGTGAGTTGAAAGGCGGCGTTACCTCGTTCGTCCTCATCAACCTTTATAGTGATTGCTGTGCTAGTCGCTACAATCTCTCTCGATATATCTACGACCTCTCCTGTCTCACCGTTTTTTACGTCTTCCGCCGTCTCACGAATTGTACCAGGCGAAGTTTTGGAGAATTGCCAGGCGTCATCATTCGACCAATCTAATTCTGCTCCAGATCCTACGTACCCTTCCACGGCGTCTGCCGCAGCCTGTGCTGCGACGTGGCGGTCTTCGGCCATCTGATGCTCTAGTTCGCTATTTTGTAAAAATCCAATCAAGCCGGCAGAGATCATGCCGCCTGCCAGTACACGCATAGCTCCGCCTAAAAATCGATTGTCTCTATCATTGTCTCTATCCTTTGCCTCATCAGCCTCATTTCGCAAACGAGCATTTTCTTTCAGCAATTCATCGTACTGAGCTCGCGTCGGAGGCTCATTGCCTGGCTCAAATTGGAGTGTTGGAGAATTGTCTTCAAACTGCTGCAGCTCCGTAGCCTCGGGATCTGGTGTAGTGCTATTATGATCGATACCTAAAATCTTTTCATTCATAATCTATATTTTACTACTTTAAATAGTATCTGTCAACTATTTGTGATGATTTACTGTAACCCAAAATCTTCCGCCTCATGCCTGCGGCGCATGCTCAGACTGAGCAGCAGATGCTCGATGGCTTGGATCATTTGTTGCAGTTCGTCGTAGCGCTCGCTGCCCGGTTCGGCCTGGGCGTAGGCTTCCATCAGATCAGCCAAAATTTGCCGCAAGTATTCGGCGCGCGTGGCGTCATCGTCGTCGTCATCCGACGCTTGCAGCGTAGTAATCATCTCGCGCAAAGTCTGTGCGGCCTCGGGAAACGCTTCGGCGTGGGCTTGCATCATCAGCGCTGTCTTTTGCGCCATCAGCCGATCTAGCTCGCGCACATCATCCATCCGCAGCAAATTTTTATTATGAATATCAAATATTTCCAGATTGAGCTGCCGGATCTCATACTCGATCGCGGCGATCTCCGCCGTCTGCGGCAAGCGCTCGTTGTCACCACGCTGTGTACTCTGCCCCGAATCTTTGTACATAGTCACATATTAGCAAACAAAACCCGGCACTGGGTACCGGGTCAGTCGCGAATGCAAACTATACCTATTCGCTGACGCCGAGTTCGATGCGGCGGAATTGGCGGATGACGATGTTTTCGCCGAGTTTGGCGATGTTTTCTTGTACGTGATCACGCACCGTTTTTTCGTCGTCCAGCACGTAGGCTTGGTTCATCAAGACCTGCTCTGAGAAGTGTTTGCTCAGCTGGCCTTCGACGATTTTTTCGCGCATCTCTTCTGGCTTTGACGCCAGGGCGTCGCTCGCCATCAGCTCGGCTTTGACGCGGTCACGCTCTTCGGCCGGGATGTCGTCTTCTGTGGCGTACGTCGGGTTCATGGCTGCGATTTGCATGGCGATTTGGTGCGCGAGGGTCTTGAAATCATCCAGGCGAGCCACAAAATCGGTCTCGCAGTTGACTTCGACCACCACGCCAATACGACCGTCGTGCACGTAGCTGTCGATCACGCCAGCGCGAGCTTCACGGTCGCCTTTTTTTTCTGCCTTTGTCAGGCCTTTTTTGCGCATGGCTTCGAGTGCCGCGTCGAAATCGCCGTCAGCATCGACCAGCGCTTTTTTGGCATCGGTCAGGCCGACACCAGTCAATTCTTTGAGTTTCTTGATATCATCAATCGTCACACCCATCTATGACTCCTTCTTGGCTTCAACGTTTTTTTCAGGTTTGTCGGCTCCGGCTGCACCATCGCGGACGGCTGCGACAAACAAATCCAGGTAGGCTTCGATAGCTTTGAGCGCGTCGTCGTTGCCTGGGATCGGGTGCGTCACCGTTTCTGGGTTGGTGTTACTGTCGACGATGCCGACCACTGGGATGTGCAAGTTGTTGGCTTCGCGCACGGCGTTGATGTCGGTCAATGTGTCGAGTACGACAACCAGGCCTGGTTTGCCGCTGAGATCTTTGATGCCACCGTATTTCAGGTTCAAGAGGTCGATTTCTTCTTGGAAACGCTGAACTTCGAGCTTGTTGTAGCGTTTTTCTAGGTCGCCGCTGGCCATGCGCTTTTCCAGGTCGCGCAGTTTGCGGATCTGGCGCGTGATCGTCTCGGCGTTGGTCAGCATACCACCGATCCAGCGCTCAGTGACGAACGGCTGGTCGACTGATTCGGCCGCTTGACGTACGGCGTCTTTGGCTTGCTTTTTGGTGCCGACGAACAAGACTTTTTTGCCAGCAGCAATCGTCTTGGTGACGAGTGGCAAAACTTCGTCAAACGCCGCGACGGTCGTCTCGAGGTTGATGATGTGACTGTCGCCACGTTTACTATGGATGTACGGCGCCATCTTCGGGTGCCAACGACTGGTTTTGTGCCCGAAATGAGCACCGGCTTCATATAGAGCCTTGATATCTGCGGTTACCGCCATGATATCCTTCTCCCTTCATCCGGCGCTTTCTTGTTGACAAGGATACCTGCGTCCGGATTGTTTCATTAAAAATTGTTACTCGGATAGCATAGCAAACTCCGGTCAGTCTGTCGAGTGTGCTATGCTAGCTTCATGAAAAATAGTTTCCGGGCGGCGGCAAACAAAATCTCGGCGTGGGCAGGTTCGCCCGCCGTATTCCTAGGCGCGTTGCTGATCGTCGGCATCTGGGCTGGCTCGGGCCACCTGTTTGACTACAGCGACACCTGGCAATTGGTGATTAATACCGGCACGACGATCGTGACGTTTCTGATGGTGTTCCTGATCCAAAACACCCAAAATCGCGATGGCCTGGCCATCCAACTCAAACTCGACGAACTGATCCGCGTCACCAAAGGCGCCCGCCAGCACTACGTCGGGCTCGAAAATTTGTCCGATGACGAGCTAGCTGCGCTCGACCGCCAATTTCGCGCTATCGCCGATCGCCCCGGCGCCGCCCGCGCCCTGAAAAAGCTTCACGAAACCATCGAGACCGAGCACAAAAACCGCCGCGGGCTGCATCTGCCGGGCCGACACTAGCCAAACCACAACCACTACGCTACACTGCCGAGTATGTATGACCTGATCATCATCGGTGGTGGCCAAGCTGGCCTGGCGGCTGCCTATTACGCCAAACAGCACAAACTCAACTACCTCGTGCTCGAATCGCACGGCCGCGTCGGCGACAGCTGGCGCAATCGCTATGATAGCCTGACATTATTTACGCCGCGCCGCTACAGTCAACTGCCTGGTATGGCGCTCGACGGCGAACCTGCTGGCTATCCGACCAAAAACGAAATCGCTGACTATCTAGAACGCTATGTCGAGCACTATTCGTTCAACGTCCGATTAAATGAGGCCGTCACTGCAGCCACGCCAGACGCTACCGGCTACCGCATCACAACTTCACGCGGTGAATACACCGCCCGCCACCTGATCGTCGCCACCGGACCATTCCACACGCCGCGCATCCCGAACTGGTCGTCACAACTATCAATTCCAAATTTGCATAGCGCCGACTACCGCAGCCCATCGCAATTATCCGGACAAAATATCCTGGTCGTCGGCGGCGGCAATTCTGGCGCGCAGATCGCCGAAGAAATCGCCACGTCACACAGCGTGACTCTGGCTGTGGCTGGAAAGATGCGGTTTTTGCCGGAAAAACTGCTCGGTAAAAGCCTGTTCTGGTGGATGGATACGCTCGGCATCCTCAATGCCCCATCGTCCAGCTTCGTCGCTCGCAAACTCCAACAGCGCGGCGATCCGATCATCGGCACTAGCTTGCGACCGCTACTGCGCGACGGATCAGTCACGCTCAAACCAGTCGCCAGCAGCGGCAACGGCACCACAGTCACCTATGACGACGGCAGTTCAGCCGACTTCGATAGCGTGGTATGGTGTACCGGCTACACCAGCGACTACTCATGGCTGAAAATCGATGACGTTGTAGACGAACGCGGACGTCCACGACACGACCAAGGTGTTTCGACTGCTGCGCCGCATTTGTATTTCATGGGGCTCGGCTGGATGCGCTCACGCAACTCCGCCCTGATCGGCGGCGTCGGTCGCGATGCAAAATACATCGTGGAAAAGTTTGCTTCTTGACCTCGCCGTGAGTAGTTACCACTAAACCATCGAAGCTGCGGAAAAAACCGCCGCGGGCTGCATCTGCCAGGTCGACGTTAGCGTACGCTGTTTATTTTGCGCTTCTTTGTTCAATCACATTACTAATATGTGCCAAATTCAACCCCGTAAATTCTTCTACGGCGTCGAGTTCATGCGGCAACAACACAAATTTTCGTGGATTTGGCACCATAACAGCCATGCCGTCCAGGGTAGATTGATCGATGATTGGTTCTATACGAGCAATTGCGCCGTAGCCATCGAACACGCCGGAGGGTGCATCCACCTGCTGTACGTCCGCATCAAACCCTAAGCACAGCCAATCGCCGTATAGCAGCATGGTCGGATTCAAAAGTGGATCGAAAGCAGAGTATCCATCTTCGCTTCCGTCTGGTACAGCATACAACCCTTCACACTCGTCAGTTTTAACCCACACTTCCTGTCTCTGAAGCTGTCTCACTGCACAATAGTCAGCCAAAAAATCTGTTTCTGCACGTCGATCATATGTTTCGCCATAGCAATATTCCAACACTGCATTATGGGTTGGGAGCTTATCTGGGTGCAATTCGCTCATCTCTCGCAATCGACGAGTGCCGCCATATGTCATAGTTGGCAAGTTCGGAGGAGTGTTCAATCGCAACGCATCGACACTCATAGGGTTGTCATATGGTGACTTATATGATGTTTCTGGAAATCTCATGGGATGATCGTACCACCTCGAGCAGACTATAGCTACATCACCTTTTGACAATCCGCCACCACTCCGTTACAATACTCTAGTTATGAAAAGCAGTATTCACCCCACAGACTACCGCCCTGTCGTATTTAGCGACGATCAAGCGGGCTTTGCGTTTTTGACTCAGTCGACAGCGCAGACGGATGAGACGATCACATGGGAAGATGGCAACACTTACCCACTCGTCAAAGTCCACATCTCATCAGCTTCTCACCCGTTCTTTACAGGTGAGGAAAAGATCATCGACACCGAAGGTCGTGTCGATCGATTCAAAGCACGCCAAGAGCAAGCTGCCAAACGCCGCGAGCAGATGGCCGCCAAAGCCAAGAAGCAGCAAGCGCAAAAGGCTGCTAAGGCGAAGAAGGCTGACGAGAAGTAGGCTAACTATATTCACGAAAATGCCCTCGGTATGAATTCGGGGGCGTTTATGTGCCATACTAAAAGCAATGGCTACTAATTCGCGCATCGACCAACGAACAATCGGAACGCTATTAGCGCTGGGACCGTTTATCCTCTATGGCTTCTGTTTCGGACTATTCTTGTTATTGCTACTGCTACCCGCATCTGTTTCTGATACCCTCTTTAGCTGGGTTGTGAGTGCAATCAGTATTGTTCCAGCGATTGACTCTGCGGCCGTAGAGTTGCTCGCGGCTGGTATTATCATCGCGAGTTTACTGACAACAGTACTCGGTATTTCAATTCTTCTCACTTCGATAAAACGTTCAGCTAGTCCTAGTGACCAGACACGCCGTCGAGCAAATGACCTGTAATCTGTTATAATCACCCTATGCCTAAGATCGACCTAAATCTCGACGAACTGACTGCCGAACGCGCTGAGCTGGCGGATTTTTTGGCGAGTCCGGATGCATATAGCGATCCAGAATTTACGAGCAAGAATAAACGCTTCACCGAGCTCGAGACGCTGATCGCCCGTGCCGAAGAACGCATCTCGCTTGAAAAGCAGCTGTCTGAAGCTCGGGAACTCTCTGGCGGCGGCGATGAATTGGCCGAGCTGGCCAAAGCCGAAATCCCCGAGCTGGAATCGCGCCTCGCCGAGCTCGACGAAGAATTATTTATCCTACTGACACCAAAAGACCCCAACGACGAAAAAAACGTCATCGTCGAAATCCGGGCTGGCGCCGGTGGCGATGAGGCCAGCCTATTCGCCGCCGAACTCTACCGCATGTACCTGCGCTGGTGCGAGACCCACGGCTACAAAACCGACCTGATGAGCGAATCGGCCAACGATAGCGGCGGGTATAAAGAAGTGGTGTTTGAAGTGCGCGGCGACGCACCCTACGCCCAACTCAAATTCGAGGGCGGCGTTCACCGCGTCCAACGTATCCCCGCCACCGAATCCCAGGGCCGCGTCCACACCAGCACCGTCACCGTCGCCGTCTTGCCCGAAGCCGAAGAAGCCGACATCGAAATCCACGCCAATGACCTACGTGTCGACGTCTACCGCAGCGGCGGCCACGGCGGCCAGTCGGTCAACACCACCGACTCAGCTGTACGTATCACTCACCTGCCGACCGGCCTCGTCGTCACCAATCAAGATGAGAAGTCGCAGATCAAAAACCGCGAAAAAGCCATGTCTGTGCTGCGCTCACGCTTACTCCAAGCCAAGATTGACGAAGAACAAGCCAAGTTATCAGCCGAGCGTAAATCACTGGTCGGTACTGGTGATCGCTCCGAAAAAATTCGCACCTACAACTTTCCGCAGGACCGCATCACCGATCACCGCATCAAATACAACCGCAGCAACATCTCCGCTGCCATGAACGGCGACATCGACGACCTGATCGAAAACCTCCAAGCCAGCGAGCGCGAACTGAAGGCGCAGAATGCGTAACTTACTCTACTCTATCTGCCACCGTTTCTTCCAGGTCAATAGTGTGCATCGGTGCATCTACTGTTACGTTACCGATCGTTGTTAGTGCAAGACGACCCAGTTTTTGTAGTTCCGTCAACTCTTTGCCGTCTTCTATGTCTTCGAATTTTGCAGCAACATTTGCCATACTAAGTAAACGCGTCATGGCGCTATCTGCCATTACGCAAAACCCACGCACAGGGTCGGATCTAAGGGACATTTGACCTGAAGATACCTCTTCTTTGC
>JAUIGH010000003.1 GCA_030429935.1 bacterium
CCGCACCAAAACGAATGGTGACCGTCGAATCCGGCGTGCGCCACTACAGCAATGTCGACACAGCGCTCGAGGCCATCGACGATCTGCGCGTCACCACCATCATCCAGACCGACCTGTACGACAGCGAATCGCGCAATCAGCGCATCTTGGCCGCTGCCATGAGCCGACATATCCAGTACAACTTCATCCCGGGCGAGCCGGAATTTTACACCGGCAAAAACACCGTCGATGTCTTTATGGGCTACCCGCTGATCACCGTCCACCAGACACCGCTGGTCGGCTGGGGCGAGATAGTCAAACGGATTTTTGACACCGTCTTGTCGTTCATCTTGATCGTCGTCTTGTCGCCACTCTATCTGCTGCTCTATCTGCTGCAAAAAATCCTTAATCCCGGACCAGCATTTTATGTCAGTAAACGCCTGAGTCGGTTTTCAGACCCGATCGATCTGATCAAATTCCGCAGCATGAGCGCCAAATACGGCAAAAAAGACGCCGCAGAAGAATTCCGTGACATGGGGCGAGATGACCTGGCTGCCGAGTACGAAGCCAACCGCAAGGTCGCCGACGATCCGCGCATCACCCGCTTTGGCAAGTTCCTTCGCGACACCAGCCTGGACGAATTGCCGCAGCTATTCAACGTTTTGCGCGGTGACCTCTCGCTCGTCGGACCGCGTCCGATCCTGCCCCAAGAAGTCAAATTCGGCAAATCCCGCGCTGCACTATTACACTCAGTTCGTTCCGGCGTGACGGGCCTATGGCAAGTCTCGGGTCGCAGCAATCTCAGCTTTGACGAGCGCATCGAACTCGAGCTGTACTATGCCCAAAACTGGAGCTTTTGGCTGGATATCAAAATTTTGTTCAAAACCATCGGCGTCGTCATCCGTAAACAAGGAGCCAAATAGGTGGCCGGGAGACAGCCAAAGATCGCCATCATCGCCGATTGGTTGACCAACATGGGCGGCGCCGAAGAAGTAGTACTGGCCCTGGCTGAAGCCTTTCCCGGGGCACCGATCTACACCAGCACGTATGTTCCGCAAAAGATGCCGCGCTTTGCCAAGTACGATGTACGCACGACCTATCTCCAAAAGCTACCTGGGCCGCTCAAAAAACTGCATAAGCTCCTGCCGACACTGCGTGTGCGTGCCTTTCAAAAACTCGACTTATCTGACTACGACATCATCATCAGCAGCTCCAGCGCCGAAGCCAAGCAGGTCAGAAAAACTCGCGACGACCAAGTGCACATCTGCTACTGTCATACGCCGATCCGCTACTACTGGAGCCACTACGATGAGTACAAGCAAAATCCTGGCATGGGCCGGCTTAACTGGCTGGTGCGCCTCGGGATGCCAATTTTTATCCCACGTCAAAAGAAGCTAGATTATGAGGCGGCACAAGCTGTCGATTATTTCGTCGCGAATTCGGAAGAAGTCCAGCGCCGCATCAAAGACTACTACAATCGACCATCGACCGTCGTCTGGCCACCCGTCAACACCCGACGTTTTAGCGCCAGCCGTGATCGTGGCGATCACTACGTGACGGTCGGTCGCCAGGTGCCATACAAACGCCACGACCTGGCAGTCGCAGCTTGCAACGAACTTGATTTACCACTCGAAGTGTTTGGCAACGGACCAGCCCATGATGATTTAGTGGCTGCTGCCGGCCCGACAATTCGTTTTCGCACCGATCGATTCGGTGACGCTAGCGACGACGAGCTCAATCGCGCATTGTCGACCGCCCGTGGCTTCATCTACTGCGGCGAAGAAGATTTCGGTATCGTCCAAGTCGAAGCGCTGGCCGCCGGCGCCCCGGTCATCGCCTATGGGCGAGCCGGCACGCTCGACATTGTCACCAGCCAAGAACTCGGCGAGCTGTTCGACGAACAATCCGTCGACGCCGTCATCGCTGCCATCAAACGCTCGCAAAAACGCAGCTACTTCCCATCCAAACTCACCCGCACCGCAAAGCGCTTTGACAAAGGCTTGTTCATCTCGAAAATACAGCGCGTTGTGGCGAACGCTACTCGACCGTAACTGATTTTGCCAGATTGCGTGGTTGATCGACGTCATTGCCGCGAGCGACAGCGATGTGATACGCCAGCAGCTGCGAGATAACATTGAACACCAGCGGAGTGAAATGCTCGAGTTTGGTCTTGATCCGCACCACGGCTTCGGCATCGATTTTACGCGTGCTGTCGGTGATGACGATGGCGTGAGCACCGCGGGCGTTCATCTCGATCAGGTTGCTCTGCGATTTTTCAAACAGCCAGTTATCCTGGATGTAGCACACTTCAAAAAACCGGTCGTCGATCAGCGCAATCGGTCCGTGTTTGAGCTCGCCAGACGGATAGCCTTCGGCGTGGATGTAACTTATTTCTTTCAGCTTGAGCGCACCCTCGAGTGCGATCGGATATAGGCTGTCGCGACCGACGTACAGGGCGTGGTCATAGCCAGCATACGTAGCGGCGAGCTGTGCGACATCGTCGCCGTGCTGCTCGAGTACGGTGGCCAATTCGGCCGGCAGTCGCTCCAGCTCGTCGACATACTCGCGGACCAGTGAACTGCTGAGGCCTTTTGCTTGGGCGATCATCAGCGCGATCATCACCAGCGTCACGACCTGCGAGGTAAAGGCTTTGGTGCTGGCGACGCTGATCTCGGCGCCGACGTGGACGTAGACGCCGCCATCGACTTCGCGGGCAATTGTACTACCGACGGCGTTGATGACACCCAGACAGCGGACACCTCGACGTTTGAGTTCTTCGAGGCAAGCCAGCGTATCGGCCGTCTCGCCGCTCTGACTAACAATCAGCGCGATAGTGTTTTTGGGCATGTGAAATGATCGATAGCGCAGTTCGCTGGCAATTTCGGTGCTGATGGTGACTGTATCGAGCAGTTCCTCGGATAAATATTTGGCTAGCACGCCAGCGTAATGCGCCGTGCCACACCCGATGATAACGATGTGTTCGACGCCAGCTAGTTCGCGATCACTCATGTTGAGGCCGCCGAGCTGGACTCGGCCGTGCTCAGCGACGACACGTCCACCCAATGTCGCCGTCAGACTATCAGGTTGTTCGTGGATCTCTTTGAGCAAGAAATGCTCGTAGCCGTTTTTTTGAATATCGCCCAAATCGAGTTCTAGCGTCTCGACCTGCGCTTCGACGACGTTTGCGTCGATGTCATACAAATCGACACTGTCGGCGCTGCAGCGGGCGACTTCACCTTCGCGCAAATAGATCACCCGGTCGGTATGCCCGACTAGCGCCGAGGCGTCGCTGGCGATGTAGGTTTCATCATCACCGATGCCGATGATCAGCGGGCTGCCTTTGCGCGCGACGATAATTTCATCGGGACTAGTGCTATCGACGACTGCGATGCCGTAGGCGCCGACCACCGCGTGCAGTGCCGTCGAAACGGCCTCGAGCAGACTGTCTGACTGCTGGTGGTAATACTCGATCAACGCCGCTAGCACCTCGGTGTCAGTGTCACTTTTCATCTCATAATCATGTTTGGCTAACATGGTTGCTAATTCACGGTAATTTTCGATAATACCGTTATGGACCACGAATATGTCCCCAACTTGGTGTGGATGTGCATTGCGTTTGCTCGGCTCGCCGTGCGTCGCCCAGCGGGTGTGGCCGATGCCGATCGTATCCGCGGTGTGGCTATTTTTGATACGCTCATCGAGCTCGGCGACTTTGCCTTTGGCGCGTAATAACGTTGGCTTTTCACTGTCAGAAACAGTGACGATCCCAGCGCTGTCATAGCCTCGATATTCCAGTCGCTTGAGACCGCTAATCAGAATATGTTGTGCCTGTTTGTGTCCGATATATCCAACGATGCCGCACATGGTATGGGCTCCTTTCGGTGTTATGAGCCCAGCGTACGCCGCGTGTAAGTTTTTGTCAATTTTTATAAAATAACTAAAATTACAACAATACTAGAGATATTGTTGCTTGTCGTTGGCCAGTAGCGCCTGGATATCTTTGATTTTGTCGATGTCTTCACCTGGCATTACCAATAATGCATCGTCACTGTCGACGACGACCACATCCGTGAGTCCTGCCACGGCGATAACTTTGTTGGGATTTTGGGATTTGACCAACGTACTATGCGTGTCGATTGCGACGATGTTACCGTCAAGATGATTACCGTCATCATCGGCGTTGAACTCTCTGACCGATTCCCATGTACCGAAATCGGTGTTACGGAATGGCAGCAATATGACGACGGCGTCGCCTGAATCCATGATGTTCCGCGTCACGTCTTCTGTCGGACCTTTCTCCATGGTTTCGTATATTTTCTTGATCGCTTCACGCTCACCCGGCCGATCGATGACGTCTTTGATCTCCATCAGTTTTTCGTACCAATCTGGTCGGTACTGCTTGTAGGCTTCGATGACTTTCCCGGGATACCAGCACAAGTGATTCCACTGCAACACGACATGGTAGTTTTCTATCAGTTCGCGTGTTTCGCGAACGGTTTGTTTGCGGTAATGAAACTTTGTGAGTTGGTAAGCATCGACACCGTAGCCTTCGAGTTGCTGGCCAAGTTCTAGATAATCAGCGCCCATGTTTGGCTCGAGTGCCTTAGCGCCGCCCGTGACGTATTTGCCTGTCTCACGGACAATTTTTTCGGCGGCGTGAATCATCTCGATGAATTTTTCAGCTGGTTCACGCACCATATCGGCCTGTACGTAAAAGACCGGCTCGTCTGGATGCAGCATGCTGAGACGCAAAAATGCATAGCCCTCACCCGGCCCACGGTCCAGAGCGATGTCTGGCTCAACGATGTAGTTTTTGAGCGGAATATCCGGTGATTGTTCTGAGACAAAGCCAACGAATTTTTGTTTGGTCGAGATATACACATCTTCGGCATCGAACGCCGATAAGATGGTCTCGACGGCGATCTCATAACTGGATTTACCATCGATGATGGGCTGAAATTGTTTCGGTTTGGTTTGGCGACTATACGGCCACAGCTTTGTGCCCTGACCGCCACACGTGATCAATATCTTCATGTGATGATTATATATGGTATGCGCATCCGAGGCCAGCAGTCCTCATCTTTCAACGCTAGACACTGTATTGTACAAATAACAGCAAATTGTAGTATACTGCCCATCATACAGGGGGGTGGTATGATCACAATTTCGCGCAAGTCAACATCAATCGGGATGTTATACGGAGCACTCATCGGTGCTCTGTTTTTATTTGGAGCTGTGTCGCTATTGTTGGGAAATAGCGCGCAGGCAGCAGATGATTATCCGTATAGCGATGATTGCGTACATAGCGGCTGCGTCGATCCGTGGAGATTCTATAAACGCCAATGCACGTCATTTGTTGCCTGGCGACTCAATGCAGCAAATGGTCTAGTATTTAACAATGACTACGACAGAGACGGTTCGCTTGACTTTCGAGATGCTTCCAACTGGAAGGCGGCGGCACAGCATTTTGGTATCCGAGTCGATAATACGCCAGCAGTCGGCGCAGTCGCATGGCAAAAAGGAGGTAATCACGTCGCCTGGGTGAGCGAAGTTCACGACACGACGGTCACAATTGAGGAATACAACTATGGATATAATTACAGCTACAATAGACGAACTAAGCCGAAAACAATGTTCGAGTACATCCATTTTAAAGATCTGTCGAGTAGCAATGCTTTTACCGCCGGTATCTACACTCAAGCAGGCGGCTCATATGAATTTCACCTCAATAACCAAAATGCAGGTAATGCCGCGGATCGTATATTCAGATACGGCAACACGTCTGGCCACCACACGGTCGTCATGGGCGACTGGAATGGCAACGGTACGACGACTGCAGGAGTCGTCAGTACGACCAGTGACGGAAAACTCAAATGGTGGCTTCGAAATAAACATAGCGGCGGCAATGCCGATGTAACGTTCACCTACGGTTCAGCCGGCGACATACCAGTTGTCGGTGACTGGGACGGCAACGGTACGGTGACAATTGGTGTCGTTAAAAAATCTGGATCAAGCTGGCGATGGTACCTGCGCAACAGCAACAGCGCGGGCGCAACCCACCACAAATTCAACTATGGCTCAACAAATTCGACACCTATCACAGGCGACTGGAATGGCAATGGCACCTGGTCGCAAGGCGTCGTGTATCCGCGCAGCGATGATCGCTTACGCTGGCTACTGCGCAATAGTCTAAATGGTGGTGGTTACCAAATCGAAGTCATTTACGGTCGCCGCGGCATGACGCCGATCACGGGTGACTGGGACGGCAACGGTACATTTACACCAGGGGCAGTGCAAAAAACCAGCACAAATCTCAAATGGCACCTGCGTAACTCCAATACAAGCGGTGTTGCCGACCACGCATTTACCTACGGCTCGCGCTCACACCGACCTATCGTCGGCGACTGGGATGGTGTGAATTAATTCTTGAGAGTCGCATCCTAAATCTGAATCAAAACGGGTATACTGAGTACATGAACATATTGGTCACTGGCGGTGCAGGCTATATTGGCAGTCATACGCTGATTGCACTTCTCGAATCCGGCCACACACCGATCATCATTGATAATTATTGCAATGCACACCCTGAGAGTTTGCGGCGGGTCGAACAAATTACCGGCCACTCTGTCATATCCTATGAAGCAGATGTCTGTGACGCAGCGGCGCTGGAACGGGTTTTTACCAAACATCAGATCGATGCCGTGATTCACTTTGCCGGACTCAAATCGGTTGGTGAGTCGGTGGCGAATCCGATCGAATACTACCGAAATAATATTACTTCTACGCTGTCTTTGCTTGAGGTAATGCGTACTCACGACGTCAAACAATTAATTTTTAGCTCGTCGGCGACAGTCTATGGTGAACCAGAATCCCTACCGTTAACAGAAGACAGTCGCGTCGGTGTCGGCATCACCAACCCATACGGTCAAACCAAGTTCATGATCGAACAAATTTTGCGAGATGTCGTAACCTCTGATCCGGAATGGCAGATTACACTGCTGCGATACTTCAACCCAGTCGGTGCCCACGAGAGCGGTTTGATTGGCGAAGATCCACAAGGCACGCCGAATAATTTATTGCCCTACATTGCGCAGGTCGCCGTCGGTCAACGCTCACACGTCAGCGTCTTTGACGACGACTACGATACGGTCGACGGTACCGGCGTGCGAGATTACATTCACGTGGTTGACCTCGCCCGTGGCCATGTCGCTGCGCTCGATCATGCAGCACCTGGTGTCTCGACATACAATCTCGCGACAGGCACCGGCACATCAGTACTGCAGCTGATCGATGCGTTTTCTAAAGCTGCCGGCCGTGACATACCGTACGAAATCGTCGAGCGACGCCCAGGCGACGTTGCCGCCTGCTACGCCAGTGCCGACCTAGCCGAGCGCGAACTCAACTGGCGCGCTCAAAAAACCATCGCAGAGGCTTGCCAGGACAGCTGGCGTTGGCAATCACAGAATCCAAACGGATATTTGAGCAGCTAGTTATTTCTTGTGCGACAAACGTCGGAGAGCTTCGTAGGTCTTTTCCTGGTTGTTGAGAATGCGCACCTGCATGTCAGCCAGGATGCCAAGTGCCCAGAAGAATAGTCCGAGCGTCACAAGATAGAGTCCAGTAAAGCCGACGAATTTGTACGGGCTGAACTGGCCGGTCTGCAACCAATATACGCCGAGTCCGATAACACACAGCATCCCGACAACAAACGGTACGCTGCCCAGCGTCACAAAAAACCGCAGCGGCGCGAAATCACGGTAAGCGCGCAGGATGTTGACGCCGCTGGTGGCGATGTATTTCGGGATGCTCGTCACCACGCGGGATTTTCGGTCTTTGAAATATTTGACGACGACTGGCACTGTGGCTATACGCAGACCTTTTGCCGCCAAGACTTGAAACGACTCTTGGGTGTAGGTGTGTCGGCCGTTGATATTGAGCGCGTACAGCGCGTCGCGGTTATAGCTGCGAAACCCACAGGTGACGTCACGGAATTGCTGGTGCGACAGATTGCTGACGATGTGCGCACCGAGTTTGTTGCCGTAGTATTTGGTGGCGGACATGTTTTCGGGATGGATTTCGTGGCCCGTCCGTGGATCGGTAAAGCGATCGGCGGCTACAAAGTCGGCTGCGCCGTCCACGATTGGCGCCACGAACTGCGGGATGTCTTCGGGGGCAAACTGCAAGTCGCCGTCGATGTTGACCATCACGTCGTAGTCGTGTTCCAGCGCGTACTCAGCCGCCTGGCGAAAGCGTGTTGCTAGGCCGCGATTGACGCCGTCTGAGAGCACGGTCGCACCATGATCACGAGCGATGTTTGCCGTGTCGTCACTGCTGCCATCGTCGATCAGTAACACATCGCGTGTAGTGATGCCGTTGATGTTCTTTGGCATGCGGCGCAGCAGTTCCTCGATAGTGCCCGCTTCATCTTTACAAATCGTAACTATCAGTAATTTCATACTCTCTATCATAGCACTCTTATCAGATACCGGTCGCCTCGAGTCTCGGTCATCTGCGCTATACTGGCTGTATGCTCAAAAAACTTCTGGCTGTGCTCGTAATCTTGGCGACGTTTGGCGTGTTTGGCTACTACCTATACAACAACCCGGAGCAGCTGCGCTCACTGGCTGGTCTCAGTCCACTGACGCTGGCCGGTCTGACGCTGGGTTATAGCCTGATGATCGGTATCAATGCGCTGATTTTGCACTGGTCGCTACACTTCGTCGGCTACCGCATCCGGCTACTGGAAAATCTCTTGCTGACCGGCTATTCGACGATTGTCAATTTCTTTGGACCGCTGCAGAGCGGGCCGGGTGTACGCGCTGTCTACCTCAAAAAACGCCACGGCGTCAAACTGCGCGATTTTACTGTCACGCTGGTGGTGTTTTATCTGTTTTTTGCGGCTATCAACGGCACGATATTACTGCTCGCCCTGCTGTCACGGCTGTCATCGCCGCTTGCCTATCTGCTCACTATCCTCGGTGTGCTCGTCATCGGCGTGCTCGGATACGTACTAATCAGCAAAAACGCCAAATTCCGCCGAGCTTTGGACCTGATCAAACTACGCGACCGCAACTTGTGGCGCATCGCATTTGGTGCCGTGGCCTCGATCGCCTTTACCGGCTTTATCTACTACGTCGAGTTATCGCACGTCTCGGACGTCAGCATCGTCTCGGCACTCATCTACACCGCAGCAGCCAACTTCTCACTCTTCGTCGCTCTGACGCCGGGCGCCATCGGCTTTCGTGAAGCGTTCGTGCTGTTCACCCAGCAGCTCCATGGCATCGACACGGCAACCATCCTGGGCGCCAACATCATCGACCGAGCATTTTATATCGTCTTTTTGCTTGTGCTCTTCATCGCCCTGCTGCTGGTCAACGCCCGCACTCGCTTTCGTTTTTCGGCGAATACCGACGATACCTCGAACGCACCGATGGGCTAGCCGCTTGTGCTTTCTCGCAGCCTAGCGTATGCTACGTATAAATCCACCTAACACAAACAACCACCACTATGCTTCACCACCACCGAAGTCACCTCACACCATCGTTTCAGCTCACTTCCGTGAGAGTATTCGCTCTATTTAGCTGCATGGTGCTCATTGCGACCCTGCTGGCACCATTCGCGTCGGCGAGTTCGAGCGCGCCGATTGTTTACCGCGGTGATCAGTGGTTCGGCGGCAGCGGCGTCAATGTCTGTACCAACACCAATGGTGGTGGCAGCAAAGATTACTGTGGCAGCGAGCGCTATATCGGCGGTGTGGCGGGTGCGCGTTGGCAATGTGTCGAGATGGTGCAACGGTTCTACAAAAAAATGGGCTGGCACTCGGGTGTTTTTTCTGGCGTATGGTTGGCTCATGACATATACGACAGGGCTGCTCAAAATGGCTTCACCCGTCAAGCAAATGGCTCGATCACCAGCATTCAGCCTGGTGACATGATCATTCATCACAAAAACGAACGATTTACAGGTGGTGCGGGACACGTCGCCGTGGTCGACCGGATCTCCGGCAATATCATCTACGCCGTCGAGCAAAATAGCGGCAGCCCGACCGCTGCCTACACGCTGTCCGGCAAAACGCTCCACCGGCAGAGCATGGAGATGATCCGTGGCATCGTCAAACCACCGGTCGATTCGTCCAACCGCTCCTCTGGAGCAGCGACCAGTCTGAGTTATGTCACAGCACCAGACGGTCGGGCACAGCTGTTTTCTGGTGCGACTGATGGTCGTGTCCATCTGACGTCTTGGTCAGGTACTAACACCGCCGCGCGAACCACCAGTGCCATCAGCAGCCTGCCCGCAGCGGTCACCGCGCTCTCGTCGGTTGCTCGAACTGGTCAGCAGCCAGAGGTCTATGTCGGCACCGAAGCAGGTGCACTCTACCGTATTAGCGGAAGTGGCGCCAGCCGCACTACCGCGCGCATCGCGACGATCGGCTCGCCTATCCGCTCGCTGGCGGCCACCATGGATCCGTCTGGCAACCGGCACCTCTACACCGGCACTTCGTCTGGCACCGTGCACGCAACTATCATCTCTGGCTCGAGTATCATGACGCAGCAAATCACGAACACCGGTTCGAGCATCAACAGCTTGGCTCTGGCCTCGAGCTCCAGTACGCCCGCACTTTACACCGGCTCGCAAAACGGCCAGCTCCATCGCTTGACCTGGACGTGGTCAAACCCGACGTACACCTCGGCGCAAGTCTCCAGCTACGGCTCGGCCATTCGCTCGCTCTCAGTCGCTGGCTCGACTGTCTACGCGGCCGCCCAAGATGGTTCGATCTATCAGACCACCCGCGCTGATGCGAGCGCCGTGACGACCCGCCCCACCCGCCACGGACTGCCAGCTACGGCGCTGGCTTATGATTCGTCACGATCGCTGCTGTACTCTGCCACTTCAGACGGCAAACTGTACCAAACTAATTGGTATGCATCCACCCCAGAAACAATCTCCTTTGAGGCCGTCAACGGGTCACCATCTCAGCTGGTCTTCGCGCCGACCAGCAGCAACCAACAACGACTGTATACCGCGTCCAGTAACGGGGGTATCTACCAACATCACTGGGGCGACGCAAAGCTCGGTGTGCTGCAGTTAGCGAGGCCCTGATGTCCATTGATTTTATGACGATTATGCTTTATCATATATAAGAAGTAACCATCTAATTCTGAAGGTACAAAAACAAACATGCGGGTCCCTAACAAAAAATCACCAAAAAAAATCATTATCACCAGCTCCGTCGTTGTCGCGCTACTCGTGACGAGCGGGCTTGTCTACGCCTTTCGCGAAGATATCGGCCTCGTGAACGGTAGAGAGGACACGGCGAATTACGATCGTCCGACCGATGAGCAGCTCGAGGGTGAAGCTACTGCCGAGCAAACCCAAGACGATGCCGATGCCGACGCGAATACAGCGAACGAAGCCGACCTCCAGGACAACGCCGACTCGCGCGACGGCACAGCAGAATCAGCCGCCAACGAAGTCATCATCAGCTCCGTAAACCAAGATGGCAACACCCTGGCTATCCGCACCATCATTCAGCCACTCGTCGACGGCGGCACCTGCACCCTGGCTATGAGTAAAGCCGGCCAGAGTCCGGTACGCCAAACCGCCAGCGTCCAAGCCATGCCGAGCTATTCAACCTGCCAAGGCTTCAACATCGATGTGTCTGACCTCGCAAAAGGCAGCTGGAATCTAGAGATTACCTACTCGAACAATGGTCAAAGTGTAAGCGGAAAGGGTACTGCAGTAGTGCGGTAGTGGTTTAATATCATGAAGTCGTTAGTATCAAATCGAGATGCAGTCGCAAAAACAGTCTTCATTTTTGGCGCAATTTTGCTGATGGGTATTCTCGCCACTAGTCTCTACACATTCAAGAGTAATTATGCGGTAGCACGGCAGGCGTTTAATGCTGAGAATATAATGAGCGATCAAGTCATGCGCCATCAATCCATGACGACAGCAGAGATCCAGAGATTTCTAGACTCGAAGGGAGTTGAGTGCACCAGTGGTAATAACTGCCTAAAAAATTATCGTCAAAACGGTAAAAATGCATCTCAAATCATTTATGAAATTGGTCAACAGTACCGCATAAATCCTCAGGTGTTGATCGTTCTACTGCAAAAAGAAGCTGGTCTTGTGACTATTAATAACCCGGCGACTTGGCGATACAACTCAGCTACAGGCTACGGCTGCCCCGACAGCACACCTGGAGTTTGCAACAGCACCTATCTAGGCTTCACGAATCAGCTTCGCTGGGCAGCAACTATGTTTGACGCCATTCTGCGTGATAGTCCTACCTGGTACGCGCCATACATTGTAGGTAGTAACCGTATTCTTTACCATCCCCACAACGACTGCGGCACTCAGCGCGTGAATATAAAAAATCGTGCGACTGCCGCACTCTACAGCTACACACCATATGTTCCAAATCGTGCAGCACTAAACGCTGGCTATGGAACAGGCGATCGCTGCAGTTCATACGGTAATCGTAATTTTTTCAATTACTACACTGACTGGTTTGGAGATCCTCTAAAAGAGGCTGACTACACACAACCAAGTATATCCTCGCCTACTTTCAGCGTGAGTACGCTTCTAGGATCAGCCCCAGCAAAACTTCCAAAGACTGGAAACTTCGGTGAATATATCTCCACACTCAACGGCTACAATTCGTTAAATATCTTTTACTACAACGAAACCTCTAAAACATTGAATCGTGCATGGTACGCCTCGGGCAAGTGGCGAGATGGTGTCGTGGACGGATCAAGCACTACAGCAGGTCGAGTAACGAGCGATGTTGGTAAATACATTACCTCTTTGTACGATTCTGATAATCGAAGGATCCATCTTTTTTACCACAACGCTACGAACGGTAGCATACGGCATGCTGAGTTCAACGAGCTAACGAGCACTTGGAATTTTACTTCGCTTGAAGGTCCCGATGGCCTACATAACAGCTCTGCCGTAAATGGCGTCGGTATAAGTGCTGCGCTATCGGATAATGGAACATTGCACGTATCGTACTACGATAATGTCAATGGTATTTTGCGGCACGCATCGCGAAAGGCTAACGGCTCATGGTCATTCAGGACACTCGACGGAAGTAACGGATCGGCATCCGGCAGAGGCGGAATAAACACTGGGATGAACCCTTCAATGTTCACCAGAGGAGACGATCCCCATGTATATTATTACGATAAGACAAACGGGAACTTACGGCACGCATGGCTCAAGAATAACACTTGGAGCTTCGAGACCATGGACGGTAGTTATGGTTCGATCTCGGGATGGGGTGGTGTCGACACGGGTATGGAACCGCACGCATTCTTAAAAGATGGGAACCATCATATCTACTACTATGATGTAACGAACCGGAATCTCAGGCACGCTTGGCTGAAAAACGGTGCCTGGAGATTCGAAACCATAAATGGCAGCAAGGGCTCACGCATTGGCGAATCAGCAGATGTTGGCATGAAGCCGCACGTTGCAACACTTAGGGATATAACCTACGTATTCTACTACAATGAAACCTCATCAGCATGGTCTTACGCCACGCTCGACGCTAACGGCTGGAATGATTACGACCTCGATGGCACATACATATCTCAAACGAAAGATAATCACGGTGTTGGGGGAATGTTACAGGGTGCATTTTACGATAATGGCCAATCTTTACATCTATTTTATGGTGGATCTTCTGAGAATATCGTTCATGCCTGGACACGCGGTGAACGTTAATTTACCTGACAAGACATGTCTACACTAGCAGTCGGCTTCAGTTACTTCACGGGTTGCTCAATTACAGATCATGCTTCTCACAACATGAAACGCATCAGTATTAATCCGCACATTTACGTTACTGATAAATTTAGTAAAGTAACCAGAGGGTAAAGCTAGTTAGCAACTTTGTGCGTTGGCTGTGTCGATAAGCTAAATTATTTTATTTCGTCTCAAATAGGCGATCAGTCGATTTGTATTTCGTCCATCGTTATATTCGTTTATTCGTTTGTACCTTTTTTTATATTTTGGAGGCATCACATAATCACGTTTTATAGCTTTTCTAACTTCGTCTATGAGACTCTCGTCTGTGTACGCAGCGGGACCATCAGCATTACCCTGCGTTAGGGCTGATTTAGCTCTGTAGTTTTCTTCGAGATACTTTCGCTCTTTCCAAAAATAGATCGGGTAGGCACCCGCCAAATGAGCATCGTACGAGGCAGATGAGAAATCTGTTATAAATATTCTAGCGGACTCGACTGCTGCTGTAACATTTGGTTCAATATTTTTACTAAATTCAGGGAATATTGAGACGATATACTCTGCAAATTTTGGGTGAGAGGTTACTACAAAATTTTCCAACAACTTCTCTTTCTTGAATAGATAAAGCAATTCTCGAATTGCCTGATAATACGAAGTTTCCTCGATACGCCCGGCATTAACAAGACCTTCCTCCCAGTAGCGGTATGTTGGCATATAGACAATCTTGTCCCGGACTGTCTCCTTTTGCATGTCAAACTTGGGTAGCCCACATTTTATAAGCTCTTTGCGCTTATAGCCCATTTTATAAAACTGTGTTGCCTCGAGTTCTGAGCTGATAACAGACCTATAGACATTGACTTCGCTATTTGCTTTATAGAATCCTCGGGCTGCTGGATTTTCAACAGGTTTTGCAAACATGATGCCGTGCTGGAGAAATATGAGTGGCTTCTTCGCGATAACTCTCCGTAGTGTGTTCAGGTATATCCTGGGATTGAATAGGTGGAAGCTTAATTCGGAAGATATCAAATAGCTCGAAGCATACGTATAGAAGAAATGCCTAAAGCTATATTTCGCTATGAGCTTTGATCTATACTGCTTTTTGATCTGTTTGAAATTTGCATTCGTCTTGTCTAGGATAAAATAATTCTTCGATCTAAGGTCAGTCAGGTCCGCCACTTTTGTAAAAACATAGAAGCCAGACTCCTCTGCGCGCATACTTTCTTTTTCGAAGAATAAATTGATATTTTTTTTCGGCTCATAAACCCGTGACAAAATATAGGCCAGACGGTTTTTCAATATATTTCGGGTCTTGTAGAGTTCGTCGTACGGTATTCGCGAAATAGTCAGCTTGTTTGTTTGACCCATCGTGCGTATAGCTACCACGAAATCACCGACTAGCTTTCTTGCAAGAATTATGGGCGTCAGGCTTTGTGACTTAACAAACCTGAAAGAGCGTATAGGCATTGCAAATCCTTCGGTATCCTGAATCCAGAGAGGATTATGCATTTGCTCATTTGAAAATACGGCCTTTTGCAGATCTACTACGAAAAAAGCGATTCTTCTGAGCCCATATATACCGGCAAACGGTCTTTTGATGTCTGTTTCGTAGTTAGACAGAGTAACACTATCAAGTTCGCGATACGGCATAGTTCCGTCATGGTGGAACGTACCAATGAAAAAGATTTTATGTCTAGTAAATATCGGTACAAACCTAGTGTGCGGCCTGTAGTATATATCAATCCAGGACGTAGCGTAGAGATTGTCGTCTCTTGTGTAAAATATTATTTTTCTTGAACCAACTGTAAACCTGTGGAGTAACTTGTTTGTACCCAGATCGACACCTGAAATTAGTTTTAGCGGCCGTCTTATTTCCTTCGTGGGAACTTTCAACGTATTGCCGTTGTATTGGATCTTGAAGCTCGATTTGAGTGCCGTAATGTGCAGCTTTGGACTACTCATTTTCAGAGTACTTTCTCCAAGATATCCGCAATCTGCATTGAGGCCGTGCCATCACCATAAGGATTCTTTGCGTCTTTGAAACTGCTGTAATAATCCTCGTCACTGAGTAGTTTGTCTACTTCTTCTACGATCCGATCTTTATCAGTGCCGACCATGACCAAGGTGCCAGCTTCAATTCCCTCTGGTCTTTCTGTAGTATCTCGCAGAACAAGAACAGGTTTGCCGAGTGATGGGGCTTCTTCTTGCACTCCACCGCTGTCAGACAAAATAATTTTACTTCTAGACATGAAATTATGGAAGTCGGTAACGCCTAGTGGTTCTATCATTTTGATTTGATCAATACCCTGAAGTTCCTCTTCGGCTAGCTGTCTCACCAGTGGGTTTAGATGGACCGGAAACACAAATTTCACATCATCATGGCGTCCGACAATTTCTTTCACTGCCCTAAATATATGACGCATCGGCTCGCCCAAGTTCTCACGGCGGTGAGTTGTCAATAAAATCATCTTGCTATCACTAACCCAGTCGATAACCTCGTTAGTGTAGTCATCGCTCACCGTGTATTTCATTGCATCAATCGCGGTATTACCTGTGACGTAAATATTGCTATTTTGATCTTTTCTCTCGGCTAGCAAATTACTTTTGGATAGTTCCGTTGGGGCAAAGTGATAATCCGCGATACTGCCAACAATTTGTCGGTTCACTTCCTCTGGATATGGAGAATACTTATTATACGTCCGCAGACCAGCCTCGACATGTCCAACTGGCGTGGAATTATAATAGGCTGCTAGTGCGCCTGCCATTGTCGTGGTCGTGTCACCGTGCACTAGAAGCACATCTGGTTTCTCTTCTTTAATTATACTTTCTAGACCCTTCAGAACTCTCTCTGTGATATCTGTCAGCGTTTGACCCTGCTTCATGATATTAATATCGTGATCAGAATCAATATCAAAAATTTCCATCACTTGATCGAGCATTTGTCGATGCTGGGCAGTTACACAAACTTTTACGTCAAAAGTTTTACGCCGAGCCAACTCCTTGATCAAAGGTGCCATTTTGATTGCCTCCGGACGTGTGCCAAATACTAGCATAACTTTCTTCATAAGTACTCCTCTCTTAGCGTCTACCACCCATGATACCCTACCTTTGCGTGAGTATGTGTTGCTTTATTTATTACGTTCCCACTCAGAAGGAAAAGGGAAATAAGATTCCAAAAATTTGTTGATCGCTTCGGCAACTCTACTTTCATCACCTTCCTGAGTCTGGGTTTCGTTTATGCAGAATGTTACCACATCCCTTCTCTTAAGAAGTTTCTTAAATTCCCTTGCAGCGTCCACACTCGATGCGTTTACGGTAACTGCTCTATATGTTTCAGGTACCCCGGCTTTTGACGCGAGCAGGTAGCTTTGCATCAAACCACTCGTAAATGGAATGTTGCTGCTTGACCTAAACTTCGAGTGCATGGTTTCGAAAACTTTTCCTCTGTTCTCTTCTTCAATTTTTTGTGCGATTTCCTTAATTTGAGGATAAAACGTATGCCTATACTTATGGGTTACATACTTATTAAAGGTATCTTCAATAATTGCCCGAGCGTTCTTCCCAGCTGATCCTGGTGCGGCTTCTTGTTCCGATGGAGCTCCCGTGCCAATAGTTGCAGTTGAGGGCTGCACTCGTGCTACACCGTTTGGGTAAAAAAAGTTGTTTTGACTAGTAAATCTTGCGAAGAACATATCGTCATTTAAGTATATGTAGTAGTTGCTCAAACCTTTGATTTTATGGAGTTGTGATTCGATAGCATGAGAGTTGAAGGTCGGTAGTGCAGATGTATCCTCGAATATTTCTGAGTGATCGATAACCTTTACAGCGGACTCTTTATCGGTTTTTAGCCATTGGGGTGTCTGTCGATCAGTGACGACATAGATGTTACGTACCCATGGGGCGAACATTGCTACTGAGCGCAAAGAATATTTCAGTTCATCATGGTCAGTGTATCTAGACATGGAATTATTACCAAAGCTTGGATCGATTGCCTTACGTGCGGAAATGTAGCGTTCTAGCCACTGACTATCTGAACCATCCACCCATGTGTAAACCAGATCAATGGGAAAATTGTGCTTGTCCAAGAGATTCTTTTGAAAAATTTTATACGATAAATACTCTTTTCCTGCGTAAATGATCTTGGACTCTTCTTGATCATTTGGAGAAAGGACTTTTGCGACACCGTTCCAGACAGGAGCAATGAGTGCACCCTTGAGCGGCTGTTCGTTAAATAATCCAGCCTCAGCTACAGCTCGTTTTTTCATTTTTGGCGTCAGCTTTTCTTCTGTCGACCAGAATTCAAGTGATACGCCCATATCTTCTCCGCTGAGTATCCGAGAATTATTGTGATATACATTCCTGTAAACCAGTACAGAGAGTGTGTATTCGTTTTTGCGAAAGCCCTTGCTGATCAGTGCTGGTATATTTGTATTGTGCTGCTCTTTTTCTGTCAACGCGTAGTAGTCTGAAAGATCCCTGCGGCTTTTGAGTAGGCCCAGTACGGACATTTTGTGTTCCGACATCACAATAATAGCCAGGCGACCATCCACATACTCGGCGACTTTGAAAGGTGTACCTGCGGACTCAAGTAGTTGGGTTAACTTAGAAAATGTCAGCTCTCTTTCAGCTTTGGCACTAAATACACCGTCATATTCAACAGCAACATATGGCCTAGAGCCTTTACGAAAGACCCTTCTATCTTTTCCAGATACATAAAGCAACAAATTGAGCCATGCGAAGGTATTCGATGCGGTAATAAGCCCATACCGTATCGCATTCTTCATCTTTGACTTTAACATCTTATTATTTCCTAACTATTTTCAAGAGCCACTTTGGAATTACACGTTTCATCAATCCGTTACGAACGTCCTGGTCGTACTTTAGTTTGCTCATAACATAGCCAATACCTAGACCGTTCTTTCCGAGATCGTGCCTAAAATACTGATTATTGATCTTCGTTACATAGTAACGGTGACTATGTTTTGCAAAGCTATTGTCACCTCTGCTTTTACGCTGATGATAGTTAGCAAGAGCAAAGCCTGGGTCAAGGTACTCTACGTCATATTCACGCAGGAAACGAATCCCGAACTCCCAATCGCCAACGACGGGTAACGAGGCATCATACTTGCCAACTTTTTCATACGCGTCGCGACGATACACAAATGCTATCGGGGTTAATTGGTTATCGATACACTGTCGGTATAGACTGACCGCTACCAAGCTGGGCATGTAGTGCTCTTTTTTTATCATGTTTATTTTATCTGCTTCTAAGGATTCATATACCCGATCCGTCCTCACGACGACTCCAGCCGCTCCAGCATCTAGTTTACTGACTGTCTGCTCTAGAAATTCTGGGTGCCAGGTGTCATCATCATCATGAATTGCAACATACTCAGATGGTTCACGATCGATTGACTCAGTGAATATTGTATCGGGGCCTCCGCTCGGTTTATCCCGATGATACACTTTGGTGCGCGTGCGCTGGGCAGCCGACAGACTTGCAATCAGATTATCGACCCGCGCCGTGTCACCACCATCGTTGATAATAACGTGGATGTAATCATCATATGTCTGTGCCGCAACCGAATGTAATGCTCGCTGCAAGAACATGGTTCGGTCTTTTGTTCGTGTAATTATGGCTACTTTTGTCATCATCGTATTTATCTATCTAGCATAGCATCGTAAAGCCGCTTTGCGTTTCTCTTATCGTTATAGGCAAAGAAGTTATTAATTCGGTGTCTGTATTTAGCTTTCAGCTCGAATCCGTCTTCGATCTGACGTATTATTGCATCGATCAGAGATTGACTGTCATAACAGACCTCACCAAATCCGTCTTCTGGGTCTTTAAAGAAGGTCGGCTTACCACTTGTATGGCCACGATAAAATTCCGCGTAATCGGTTTGCGCATATAAAATGGGTTTACGTAGATAAGCAAAATCAAACGTGATACTCGAGTAATCGCTGACCAAGAGTGAACCTTCTTCCAGAGCCCGTCGGTAGTTATAGGGAAACTTCATTATCTGAAAGTGATCATTACTACTAAAATCACTGTACTGGGCGGCAAATACTGGATGAATGTAGAACTCAGCAGTAACACCGTGCTTATTCATGGCTGCATGTAGGCGCCTGTCACTCATGAGATCAGCATAAAACTTATAATATTCGGACTTTTTGAATCCTTGATCGTACTTCCGTAAGCCATTCTTGTTCGTTTTCATACGGATTAAGTATTTCCGATATGTCGGCGCAAGAATTATTTTATTCTGAGGGTTACTCTCAAGCATGTCATAGCGTGGGAGACCGCTCATGACTATTTGATCTTCACGGTAGTAATACGCATTTTTTAGTAGTGACTCGTACTCCGGTTGTGCGGTTGTCACGAATAGCGCTATATTTTTATTAAATCGATTGAGCCAGCCAGATAGATCGTGGCGGATTATTCCGTGCTGCAAAAACACAAAATCAAAATTCATCAGATCGGCGAAATGGTCAAACTGTCGCCTAAATGGATTCGTGATCTCTACATCAGCCTGTGAAGATATGATTTTATCAGCCTGCAGGTGCATGAGTTTATGTCTACGACTGCCATACTCGAGCACTGGACCAATTGCAGACAAACGCTCAAAGTCCGCTGATTGCTTAGAAAGTGCAAAATATACACGCGCCGGCATATCATCACGACCCATTAGGTAGCGAAAGAAGGCCTCGCCGTTATCGCCCGCTGACATCACGCGGTCGCTTACAATCCAGATTGGCTTTTGTTGATTTTTCTGGGCTGCAAAGTATTGTTTACGAAGCCTAAGGCTATACGGCACATTCCAGGCGGTCTCGACTGCCATGAGAATAGATTTTAATATTGTAATGAGTTTTGGCAGCAGGGGATTTGCATGTTTAATTTTCTGTCGTAGATACTCGTAGCGCCAATCAATAAGTATTTGGCGACGAAACCGAGACTCAAGCACGTCAATCAATCCCGGGTTTGTGGCAGCATAAAAGAGTTTTCCATCCTCTTTTATGACAGTAGTTTGATCTTTAACTACATACGACATACCGAGCGACGACAAGCCTGTAAACTTGTTTGTACGAATACATAGTTGTGAGTCTTTGTAGATGAACTGAACTTCAGTTTTTATTGATGAGTCTATCTCAATCACTGCCTCAAACGTACTGCCAGCAATTGGCGCCTGCTGCTCTAGACCGTCCTGCGATTGAATGCGTTCTACGAATTCGATATCTGTTTCTATGTTGTTTACGCAGAGTCTTATTTTTTCGAGATCGATTGCTTTGCCACCTAAATAGCCTTCGAGCTTATGTACTCCCGGTCTAACCTCATGAATAAAATCAATGTATATATATGTGAATCTGTTCATGTCTGCTCGAGGTTCAAAATCGCCCCTAGTGTTCTACGTTTTTTCAATTTGCAGCTCGCTAGGAAGGGTCGTTGGGTAGTGGACGTGTCTTGGATCATTCTCGATGATGGCTACATTGTTATAAACGTCGTAAACATCTCCGCCTATCTTTTCGATCCTTACTCCGACGGAAAATTTACCTTTCCCTAGTGTATTCAAAGACGAAAATGTAATCGTCTTGGTCTCACCCTGACCGAAAGTAAGTTTTTGCCCATTTTTTGAACACATACTGTTTGTGCCAGCGATCACTTTTCCATTCTCGTTAGTTATGATAACGGCCAACTTCACATTACTAACCTCTTCTTCGGCTTTGGCAGTAATTGACATGAACAATCCATCAGATTTTTTTTCAACAGTAAAGTTCTCGACTCTCACTGCACCCGTTCCCTGTCGTTTGCTATCCTTAGAATCGCTATCTGAATTGAATAGGTCTAGGTATGCATCCGCAGCCTCGTTTGCCTCACCCTCGTAGACTATTCGCCCACCGTCAATAACAATAGCCTTATTGCAAAACTGCCGTACGTTTCCCATACCATGAGTTACTAAGATTACAGTTTTATTGTCATTTTTCAGCTTCTCGAAGTACTTATTACACTTTTTCCTGAACGCCGCGTCGCCTACCGCCAAAACCTCGTCCAACACTAAAACGTCGGCTTTTGCGCGGATAGCAACCGAAAAGGCCAGGCGGACTTTCATGCCGCTGGAGTAGTTTTTGAGTTGCTGGTCCATGAAATCCTCTAGCTCGGCGAAAGAAACGATGTCATCGTACATGGCATCAATTTCGGTTTTGGAAAATCCGAGCAGCGCGGCGTTGAGATAGACGTTTTCCCGACCCGTCAACTCAGCTTTGAAACCGACACCGAGCTCGATAAAGGAGACTATTTTACCCTCGTGCTGGACGCTTCCGCTCGTCGGCTGATAGATCTCGGAAATAATCTTCAGCAGCGTACTCTTACCTGATCCGTTGCGGCCGAGTATACCAAAGAAGTCGCCTTTTTCGACGTTGAACGACACGCCGTCAAGCGCGTAAAAGGTTTCTTTGGAGGTATCTTTTGGCTTGAACAGTTGCGTGATTGCACGCTTGATCGAGTTATTTTTGTGGCTGGTATACGAGAATTGCTTGCGTACGTCCTTGACCTGGATGGCGTATTTTGACATGATTAAATCCTCTCCGCAAAATATGGTGATCGGCTACGGAAGTACCAGGCACCAAATACCAGTGTCAGAACACTAATTACATATGGTGCCAGCAACACATATAGATTGTCAGTGATAGTCAAAGCTGTGTCAGCCGTTGCTGTGATGCCGAAATGTCGGGCATCCTGGATCGCTTGAGTGATCGGGCTGAGCGACAGCAAGACTGCCGAGTTGTAGTGAAAGGCGACGACTTGGTTGAGCGGGAACATGATGGCTGAGCCATAAAACAAGGCCTGCGTTGCTACTTCCCAGATGTAATCGATGTCGCGGAATCGAACATTAATTGCTGCAAACAGAAACGCCAGACCAAGACCAAAGACGTAGAGTTCGAATATGAATACACCGATCAACAGCGTTCCCCACCCAAACTCGACGCCGTTTAGAGCCGCAAATATCGCCACCACGACGAGGTTAATCAGTAGATTGATGATTGCCGACAAACTGGTCGAGACAACGATGATATATTTCGGAAAATTGATCTTGCGGATGACGCCGCCATTACTGACAATTGACTTAAGGCCCTGCTTGACGACCTCTTGAAAGAATGTCCACATGACAATTCCGAGTAGCAGCGCCACGCCCCAGTTTTCAACCCCTTTACCGATTCCAAGAATAACCGCAAAGAACACGTAGATAATAGCGAACATAAATAACGGCCGAAGCAGCGCCCACATATAGCCGAGCACCGAGTTCTGGTAGCGGAGCTTGAAATCGGTGATGACCAGTTCACGCAATAAGATAAATGAGTAGCGGTATTTTTGATAGATTTTTTCTAACATACGTATCACCTAACAGTATAGCATCACGCGCCAACCTAAACACGTACTCACACTAGCTAGTGAAGTTGTCTTGGAGATATAGTTTATTACCGAGCATAGTCATCGCTCACTCGGACAATATCCTCTTCGTCAGACAAGTTGTCCGGCTCGGTGTGTTGCCATATCTCCGCAACAATCGTTGGTTCGCTTCCTCCAATCAATCGATGTCGCTCACCGGCTAAGAACTGAACAACGGTTCCAGGTTTTGCCGAATCCGCTCCGGGCATCGTGTTAGATTCACTACGCATATACAGCCCGGCAGTTACATATGCCCACCGTTCAGCTCGACGCGCATGATACTGCCAACTAAGTCGTTGCCCTGGAGCTACGACTAAGAACTTTGGGCTTAGTGGTGCGTTATCGTTTCCTAAGCGAGCTTCTTTGGGATCCAACCCTGGAAAGTATTCTGCGACGAATCGGTCTGCATCGTCATGATGAAAACGTACCATACAGCCCCACGGCTTGTCGTCAACACGCTCTACAACAGTGAACCCTTTTGTCTCATATTGATCTATCAGCTCCTCTAGTAGTGTGTGTACAGACTTCATTAGATATTCAGTTTACCATATACTAGATCTATGGCTCATATCGTTCTCGACACTCGCATTATCGAAACCTCGACTGGTCGCTATATGCAGCGGCTGGTCGAAAATATCAACGATCACCACGCTCCAGAGAGCCAGCATCGCTATACGGCACTGGTCCCGGTCGACGTCGTCGACAAATGGCAAACCCGTCTGTCGAACATCACTGTCGTCGGTTCGCCCCACAGATGGTACACCTTCGCCGAGCAGTTCGGCCTATACCGTCAGCTTCGTCAACTCAAACCTGACCTTGTGCATTTTACGATGCCGCAGCAGCCGCTACTGTGGACCGGACCATCCGTGACGACAATTCACGACATGACGCTCATACGGTTTGAAAATGTTGATCCTGGAGAAAGCCGGTCTGTCTACAAAATTAAGCAGTTTGTATTCAACTCGCTTCTCCGGGTGGTGATGCGCCGTGCCAAAGCCATCTTTACGCCAACTGAATTTGTTCGCCAGGATCTGGGTCGCTTTTTTGGAAAAAAATATCTCGATAAAATTCACACTACGCTTTTGGCCGGCGAAATTCCAAACGAAGAACCTCAAGTATTACCGGCGTACGAAGGACTCGACTACCTCTTCTTTGTCGGTAACTCCTTTCCGTACAAAAATATTCGGCGCCTCGTTGAAGCGTTTGAACTGTTGCAGGCTGATTACCCCGACCTCCACTTACTGCTCGCCGGAAAAAAGAACGAGTTCTACGAAGAGATTGAGGCTGAAACACGTCAAGCTGGGATCAAAAACGTTCATTTTCTCGGGTTTATTACCGATGGTGAGAAACGTTGGGCACTGGCGAATGCTAAAGCGTTTGTGACTGCCTCGTACTCGGAAGGGTTTTGTATGCCAGTACTCGAGGCTATGATAGAAAAAACGCCGGTCATTAGCTCGTCGGCGTCTTGTCTCCCCGAGGTTGTAGGTGATGCCGGCCTATTGTTCAATCCAGATTCGGCCGAAGAACTTGCCGCACAAGTGCGTCGTATCCTCGAAAATCAAGAGCTCGCGAATGAACTTGTCGACAAAGGTACCCGGCATGCAGCTGGTTTTTCATGGCAACGCATGGTGCAACAAGTTGTCGATGTATACGATGAGACTACTCGTCCGTAATATTTACTCTGTCTACGATTTCATCCAAGATATCTGCCGAGATGTGTCTCGTCCCAATACCACGATGGCTCGGAGAAGCGTAGATACGTGATGATGCCTGCGCCCCCGATCGAGCAGATCAGCATGATAACCAGCAGGATCGGGCGTAAAGCAACCACATTTTTAGTGGCGTAGGCGTACGCGAGCAATACGAGGCCAACGAGCGGAATGATGAATGGAACCATGTAGCGACCCTGCGTCGCATATGGATAGCCAAGATTGATCAGGTTCGAGTAATTGGTAAACCACACCGCGCCGGCATAGAGCAAAAACGTACCACCCAGCACGTACCGGGTTGCCCTACTCGGCAGTCGCCGCCAAAATATCACCAGGAACACCAGCCCAATCAGCATAAACGCTGCTGATACATTTCGCATGACTTTGTCCCCGCTGGTCGCCACAACGTTCTGCGGCATGAATTGATGTAGCTGGGTCGATCCGTCGCTAAAGGTGCCGTTGACGAATAAGCCGCCGTAGATGTTCGGCACCCACCACATCGCCGTAAATTCGAGTGGCGAGGCAATGTCGCTGCGACCAGAATCGGTGCGCTTTTCGGCGTCGTGATTACGTATCCAAACACTGTATTGACTACACGATTCATAGCCGTGTAGTTGCTCGCACTCCGGCTCATGGCTGCCATAGGTCAGATAGTTCACACTGTAGCGCTCGATGAACAACCCGACACCGCCGATCGCCAGCAGCGCAGCCGCAACTAGCACACCGCGCTTCCCATGACGCCAACTAGCGTACACCGCCGGCAGCAGCTTACTTCGAAACCGAATCGCCAGGATGACCGCAACACTGATGGCGGCCGCCAACACGATCGGCAAGGTGCTAAATTTGACAACGCTCAATACGCCAGCCAGTCCAGCTGCCACCAGCACATACCGGAGCACGTATGGTGTATCGACGAGCTTTAGTACGCTGATAAATAGCAGCGGCAGGAGCAACATCACCAGGTTGTCATAGTTGATATGAGCCGCCAAGTATGGCGCCATCGGCACCATGGTGTACAGTAGCAGCGTCAGATGGGACAGCGCCGGAGATAACTTCGCCGCCAGGAGTAATCGCCGCCAAAATACGAGCGCAATCCCGGCCAGCGAGATATTGATAAATCGCAAGCCTATTACCTGCTCTGTCACCCCAAACCCGAACAGCTCGAACAATCGATACGGAAAGCTCATAAGATACCAGTAGAGATACGACGGATTACGCGTAATATCACCGTAAAACGCCGCTTCATCAGGCTGACTGGTCATAAATGGCGACCATTGCCGTGAATAGATTTCGATCACTCCCAGGTGATAGTTTTCGTCGAATAACATCGGGAACGAGGTGATGAGCGCAATCCAACTCGCCCCGAGTACAAACCAAGCGATGATTGCATAAAAAAACCAGCGGCTGGCGAGAACGTGCCGCAGCACCGCTTCGACTCGGACCAGCCAATTGGTCAGACGATTATGAGCTTTTTTGAGCGATGACGATGGCGCGGTCACGTCCTTCACCCTCAGAAAATGTCTGGATGTCTGAATATTCGGTGGCCAGCTGGTGGACGACGCGGCGATCAGCGGCGTTGAGCCGGGCGACATGTGAATCGCCAGTTTCGCGCACGCCTTCGATCCATTCACGAGCTTGCTCGGTAATTTTTTCGGCACGCTGTTTCTTGTATTCGGCGATGTCGAGGTTGACGCGTACTAACTCGGCACCGTGATTACGCAAAGCTGTTGACAGCATGTACTGGATAGCGCGCAAGGTCTCGGCGCCACGACCGATCAGCAGACTACTGTCTTCGGTGGTCGGCACGACGAGCTCGATGACGTCGTCATTGATCGACGCGCTCACCGTCGTGTTGACACCAAAAAACGACAAGGTGTCCTCGAGGTATTTACTGACGAATTCTACTGACTCTTGGCTGTTCATGATTTCCTCCTTTTTTTGGCTGATCCCCGGGTATCTTTGGCGGTGATACGGGTTACATTGGTTTTTTTAGAGGATTGTTTTGATGATTTCGTAGCGGTTTTTACAGTCTTAGCGGTTTTGGCCCGCTTTGCCCGAGCTGCTGACTGTTTTGCTTGATCGCGTTCGACGGCTTCTTCGGCGAGTTCTTCTAGCTCTTCTTCGTCTTCTTTGAGCAAATAGTGCTGCTGTGCGACCGCTACCAAGTTCGATACGGTGTAGTACAGCGCCAGTGCACCCGGCAGGTTGATCATCACAAAGAAGATCAGCACCGGCATAATTTTGATCATATTGCGCATGACGACGGCGTTCATCTCGGCCTGGTCAGCTTGTTTGCCTTCGGCGGCCTCTTTCATGATGTCAGAGAATGATTTGCCGTTTGGGTCGTGTGGCATGGTTTGCTTGCTCATAAAGTACTGCGTGACGGCTGACAGCAACGCCAGGATCACCAAGATAATATCGATACCGTGGCTGCCGATGGCGTGACGCGTCAGGTCGATAAAACCGAGCATCTGCTCGTTGAATTGATCGGGGTTACGAACCAGTTGACCGATTGGCTCGAACGATTCCAGGAAATCATAGGTGTATTTAGCGAGATCTTGGCGGTGATCTGTAAACACCCGGATCGCCAAGAACAAACCAATCAGAATCGGCAGTTGAATCAGCAGGATACCGATCGAGCGAAACGGACTAACGCCGTGTTGCTTGTACAACTCCATCATCTCCATCGCCTCGGCTTGGCGGTTGCCTTTGTGTTTTTGTTTGATTGTTTTGAGTTGGGGCTGCAGTTTGCGCATCATTTTTGTCTGGTGCAACTGACGGCGCACCAACGGATACAACAAGAACCGGATGATGATGGTAAAGATGATGATCGCCAAACCGAAATCGCCCCACGGCATGACGCTATAGATCGCAATTAGCAGGTTAAAGATAGGTTGTAAGATGACCAACTCAAAAATATTCATAAACTGTCTGGTAGTATAGCAGACTAGTCGTCGGTTTTACAGAGGCCGGCCCGCAGTAGTAGCTGGATGAGTTCCCGACGCAGTACGCTGTGCTCGAGAGCGATCACTTCTGGGGATGTCACAATGATGACAATATCGTGCGCGTGGTCGTCGAGTGGTACATGGTGGCGAACGATCTCATAGACGCGCCGACGCACGCGATTACGACGGACGGCTGATTTGTGGACTTTTTTACTGATGACAATCGCCACGCGGCTATACCGGCGCCGCGGGTTGTCGCTTACTTTGAGCTTAAAATACCGGTTACGAAAACTATCACCGCGCGTCATAACATAGCGCAAACTGCCGTAGCCGTGAAACCGATTGCGTGATGAAAGCATAGCTACTAGTATACATTGCCAATCAAAAACCCACCGATCGTAGATTCAGTGGGATTGATAGTCGAAAATGACTTTTGTGATTAGATCGCGAGTCGAGCGCGACCTTTGGCGCGGCGGCGTTTTAGGACGGCGCGACCGGCTTTTGAGGACACACGAGCACGGTACCCGTGGGTGCGAGCGCGGTGTCGTTTGTGTGGTTGGTGAGTTCGTTTTGGCATACTGTCCTAGCATTATACGGATGTTTTCCACTGTTTTCAAGAGGTGGCTTGCACTCTACCCTGTTTCATCGTTCAATTAGCCTCTGTCTCCACAGATTACTTGTGTTTATCCACATATTTACAGGGGTAATGGTAAAATGTGGATAAGTCGAACGGTTTTGGCTGTCAAGTCGTTGCGGTTTTTACGGCTTGTGGAAAACTACCGGTTTTTCTATACTAGTACCAGTTATCAAGTTGGTGTCGGTGATGGTTTTCGACGCATAATGTCAGGGGTGTTGTAGGTGCAAACAAGTTTATGGAAAAGCGTGCTCGGCGAAATCCAACTATCGGTTTCGCATGCCAACTTCACCACATGGTTCAAGCCAACCGAATTGATTGAGCAGTCAGATGAACAAATTACGATTGCTGTGCCGAACACGTTTTACAAACGCCAATTCGAAGTAAAGTTTGACGACCTAGTCCGCAGCGTCCTCGAAAAAAACGGCGCCACACCAAAACGCGTCATCTACACCGTGCGATCGTCCAGTACTCCGAAACGCGCCGGTGTCTCGCGCGAAATTTTACCCGAAGATATCTTACCAACCACCAGTTCTCATCCAACATCGACGTCAGTCATTTCTAGTACATCGGGTTATGTCGGCAACTCCCTCAACCCACGCTACACATTCGACTCGTTCATCGTCGGCTCCAGTAATGACCTGGCCTACACCGCTTGTCAGGCTGTCAGCGAAAACCCCGGCACTAAATACAACCCACTCTTCCTCTACGGCGGCGTCGGTCTCGGTAAAACACACCTCATCCAAGCTGTTGGCAACAAGATCCAAGCAACCAATCCAAAGGCTCGCGTGCTTTACGTCAGTATCGAAACCTTCGTCAAAGAATACCTGGAGCACGTCCGCTTCAAAAAAGGCGATTTCTCGGGCAAGTACCGGAATGTTGATGTTCTGATCATCGACGACATCCAGTTTATCGCCAACAAAGAAAAGACGCAGGAAGAGTTTTTCCACACCTTTAACGCCCTACACCAAGCCAATAAACAGATCATCATCAGTAGTGACAAACCGCCGCGCAACATTCCGACCCTGACCGAACGTCTAAAAAGTCGATTGGAGTGGGGTATGTCGATCGATATCCAGATGCCGGACTTTGAAACGCGCTGTGCTATCCTCGAGATCAAGGCTTCGGCCAGTGGTGTGACGCTCGACAGCGAGACGATTGAGTTTTTGGCAACACACATCAAATCAAACATCCGCGAGCTCGAGGGTGCTCTCAATCAACTCCTCGCCTACGCCGAGATGCGTGGCATCACGCCTGACATTAGTACTGCCGAAGGTCTATTGGGTGATGTGCGCAAATCGCGACCGCGACACTTGACCCCAAAACAAATCATCGACAAAACCGCCAAGCAATTCCAAATAGAAGTCAACGAGATGTGCAGCGCCAAGCGCGACAAACACATCGTCACGCCGCGCCAGGTCGCCATGTACTTGTTGCGGAGCGAGCTTCATATGAGCTTTCCGCAGATAGCCCGCGAGCTCGGCCGCAAAGACCACACCACGGCCATTCACTCGATCGAAAAGATAGATAAAGCCATCAAGCTCGACTACATGATCCGCGAGCAGGTTGCAGAGATTCGTGAGAAGTTATATGTCTAGTCGGAAAAGTTGTGAACAATTGTCGCGCTCATCGTGGACAACTCGCGGTAGAATGTGTGGATTGTTATACACAGGAGTTACGTGTATTGATTTTCTGATCATCAAATCTGTGTACAGCGCCGTGACTTTCCGCATAGTATCCAGAGTTCGTGAACACATTTTTTCACAACCGTCCGCAAGCACATTACCACTGTTAAATCACCGATTATCCCCAGTTTCCACAGCACCTATAACTACCTAGAATCAGATAAAGAAAGGATCTTGAACACATGAACGTCCAAACCACCCAAGAACAGCTGACAAAAGCTTTAGCGGCAACGAGCCGCGTGGCATCGGCAAAAGCTGGACTGCCCGTACTAGGTAACGTCTTACTGCGCACTAGCGGGTCGAATCTGCTGGTCGCAGCAACAAATCTCGAGCTCGCCGCGACGACGCACGTTGGCGCGAAAGTGGCTTCCCAAGGTGACATCACTGTGCCAGCAAAACTACTCAGCGAATTTGTCGCTAACCTACCGAAAGAACCCGTTGAACTCGATGTAAAAAACCATAGACTGACTGTTACTTGTGGCGGTTACACTTCAACACTCAACGGTATCGAAGCTGACGAGTTTCCTGAATTACCGACGATCGATGAAAAAACCTCAATTCATTTTTCGATTTCGCGTGATGATTTCAAACAAGCCGCCGCGCAAACAACCCTGGCCTGCAGTAACGACGTGACACGCCCGGTGCTAACTGGACTATATTGGCACACACATGACGGCTCGCTATACCTGGTAGGTACCGACGGCTATCGATTGGCCGAGCGCAAACTATTCACGAGCAAAAGCGAACTGGCGGCTATCGTACCGGTTACAACCATCCACGAAGCGCTGCGGGTGTTACCAGACTCAATTGAGGAGCTCGATGTGTTGTTCGATGACAGCCAGGTGCGATTTCGGATCGGTGACACCGAGATTACTAGTCGGTTGATCGACGGTAAATATCCTGATTACCGACAACTGATACCGACTAGTAGCGAGACGAGTCTGACAGTAGCGACCGATGAACTGACGCGAACCGCTAAAATCGCTCGACTATTTGCCCGCGATAGCGGCGGCAGTATCACGATGTCGGTAGACGGCGACGCTTCGCAACTGGCGATCAAATCAGTCGCGTCAGATATCGGCGACAACACAGCAACCCTCGATGTCGAGGCGACCGCGAGCGGCTCGGTGTCGCTCAATTCACGGTATCTATCGGAAGCGTTAGCGGTGATCGGCAGCGAATCGCTCACAATCGCATTCAGCGGCAAGCTCGCCCCGATCGTGATGACACCAGACGCAAAATCCAGCGACTACACGCACATCATTATGCCACTCAAGAGTTAGATTACTCTAGTAAATGCTGGTTTATTGAGCTACGTACTGAAAGTGGTACTTCAATCTCGGCAGACTCTACTATGACAGCCGAAGGTTGCGGTGGATCGCTGACAATCGACCATTGATCATCTTGTTTATGTAAAATTATCACGACGTCATCTCGATCCGTTAACGCGTCACCTCGATACTCGAGGATACTCGCAAACCAATCACCGCGTTCGTAAAGTGCCCCAGTGGGCGGTTCGTATAGCTCGGATAAATTCGGCGCATACTGACGGATGACCGCCTGAATGGCTGATAGTTCCTGGTCATGTAGCTGCTCGAGACGCGGCTGATCGTACGCGGCACGTATTTCTGTTACAGGTTGATACGGTGTGAATTCCCGGGTCACTCCGTCAGAGAATCCATCAGACCCACTGTAGCGTATCTCGTAGCGAGGCGTAGTGTATCGCAAGACCATAGGACCTGTTGAGTCGAGGCTTTGGGTGACTTCGCCAGTTGATACGTCTACCAGTTCAGCTCGAGACACGCCATCAAGTGTTATTTCGACAATCTGCTGCGAACGTTCGGTATTCGTCGTAATGTAAAACCACGTCAGCAGTGCTATGATAACAATCGCTAACACACCAGTCGCGATCAAAATAGTGCGTATGCGATAGTTATATGTCATCATTCATCTCCTCTATCTACTACCAATGGCGACGTATAATCTTCGTAAACAATAATAATTTGATTGATATCGTAGCCATTGTTTGCTAGCCATTTCAGAGCATCACGACGACCCTCAGTCGAAGAGTTTTCTATAACGAGTATCGGCACGCCATCAGCATTCGAGCCGCCATAGCTGACGCGATATACTGATGCCAGTCCAAAGTGTCGGTGTGGTAAGTCGGGGATGTTCGGATACTGCTCGAGTAGTCTATCGCTAGCTATCCGCAGCTGCTCAGCTCCGGCGGTCTCGTAGCGTACGTTTTCGTCTGGATTATCGCGGAGGTATTGTTCGCCGACATCATCAACCGGCTGTGTCGTCGGAGTAATTGTTGTGGTGGTGGGTGTGACGGTGATAGCGTATTCACGACTATCGAACCCTTCACGTTCAATTGAGACAGTGTGAACACCTGGTCGAATGTAATTAACCCCGTCTCGGATGGCGCCATGTTCGTAAGTCACACGAGCATCAGCCGGCACGACAATAGCCTCAACACGAACCATCCCTACTCTGTTATGAATATACCAAGCGAAACTCGCTATCAAAACGAGAGCAGTCACTACGGCGCTCACGACGCTGATTCGGATAATTGTTTGTTGTCGATTATTATTCACTTTGCTCACCTCCTGGATCAAAATCATCACCTTGAGTTGTGGCTAGTCGGAAATAGCGGTGAGCATCTTTGTATGGGCCGCCCATCGGATCGGTCCAGCCAGCTCGCGGTGCTTTGTCAGGTAATGATGCTTCAGCGACCTCGATGCCATTTTGTAAAACATCGTTTTTGCCGACATAGATTAACATGTGTCGCCCTGGCTGTCCTGCTGACACACCGATGTTGTAGCCGATAATTGTACCAGGTACGAGGTCGGTTTGAGACTGTGGGGTGTACTCTATATACTTATTGCTATTGCTCATGTAGGTCATACCTTGGTCGATGCTGTAGTCAGTACTATAGTCTGGGTCGGCACCCGAATCACGCATAACTCGTTTGACAAAAATATGACAGTCGACACCGTCGAGACTCGATTGACCACCTCTACCATAGCCGTTGACATTTTCGCCGTTGGCTTTAGCGGTGCGAATCGCATCAGCATATTCTGGTTTTAGCGTTAATGTGTTGCGCTGGTCTGGCCAAGCGTATTCTAAAGCTTTTGCAACTACTCCCGTCGCGTCAGCAGCCGCACCACTACCAGTATAGCAACCGTTACTGCTCAGAGAGCCAGCAGCAGACGGATCGCCGTCGCCGTAATCATCCAGAGCTGCTTGAGCGTTTGCGAGGCGCGATTCAAAATGTGGCACACCAGGCGCTTCGTAGTCGGTCATAAAGATTTCAGTGGCGTCCTTGAGATTGGTGGTGGCGGTGAATTTATCATAAAAATCCGTACGGCCGGTCGGTGTTGTGTCTTCAATATGCCACCAGATAACCTCCAGCTGAGCAGCCAACTCGTACGGTTTAGTGGCGGGCAAATTATTGTCTTTGATGATTTGTTCGAATTTTTTTGATGGTGTCCATTGGATGAGCCCCCAGCCAGGTTGGCGCGTCTGTCCACCTGGCCAACCAGATACGACAGGCAGCGAGCTCGGGTCGTTGGTGCTGAATGGCAGGCCGCTTCCTGCTAGACGTTCGACGATCAGCGGATCGGCGGCGCCAGCTGATTCAGTAGCAATATTACCGACTGCAGCTGCGGCGTGAATTGGTTTCAGACCTTTGGCGATCAAGAAATTGTATATTTTCTCTAAATTTTCTCCGCCGACGAGCGTACCACTACCTGACGCAGAACAGGCCACTGCTTCATCGTCAAATAGCGGCGGTATATTATTTTGACTATAGATATCGAGATTTATAGCCGCCGTATCGTATATCGGAGCTAGTGTTAGCACTGTTATGGAAACCAGTACGAAAACTAATCGCGACAATACGTGTTTTTTGAAATGTTGGAGTGGCGATCTTGTTAAACGGGACATTTGTTTGCCTCGTTAACTCCACTCGGGACGTACTCCCAGTGCCAATTTTCCTCAGAGTATTGTTTGATGTTGAGCGCTGGTGCATTTTCATCGAGCCATTTCCATACTGGATCTTCTGATCTTTGTCTACCGCTACAGCTTGTTTTAGAGCCTTCCTGTGACCCATCTGTTAGATTAAAATCAATAGCTGCTCCCAACTGATGGTGAGATTCTCCTGGATTAGCACACCCCTCACCTGAACATGGCTGAACGAGTCGGAACGACGAGTTTGAGTATAGTTTTTTGACAGGTAAATTATTTGCTTCCGCATAGTCCATATAGTCGCTACCGAGTTTTTGGTATATTCCAGCTACGGCCGCGTTTAGGACAGCGCCACTAGAATCATCTGTTGTCTTGGTTTCATTGTTCCAACCTGTACCATCAATACTACTCAGGCGACAGAGCTTGATTGAAGGATTATCGTTGCCGGCAGGAATCCGCACTCCGGTATACTGAGTTTTGATCGTACCGATATCTTCGGTTCCGCCAGGACATTCTGCTGATGGGTTAACTAGCTCTGCATCTACTGGTGCGGACGTGGCATTCGTTGTAATACCAACCTCTTCAGTATCAAGGTCGTTGAAAGCCTGCATGACTTGGTAATCAACCAAGAAGACACTGATAGCCTCAGTCGACCGCGGATCTTTTATACCACTATTTTTGAGGGATGAGTCGCTATCGGCATCTGGGCAACCCGGGCCTTCTTCGTCCTCAGCGATAGCCTCATCGCAACGTGGGTGTCGGCCCGAGGCTTCACCTGACGAGTTGATGGCAACACAGTTTTCATTGCTGAAAATAAATTCTCCGCTAGCTGGATTGGCGCACTGGGTTATGTAATCAGATAGAGGTGTATCTTCGATGATCACCCCAGCCTCGATCAGTTCAGCGGGCGTGGCACCGTCAGGCATATCTTTTGTCTCATCGACCCAGCCCTCATCGATCATCAAACCGATCGCTGTACCAGTATCCATACCGTTTTGGGCAGCGGTAAATCCGTGACACGATGTACCGGCAAAAGTACGTGTGACATCATCAGCACTACTGCCATTGCTATCGCTTGCGGTGTAGGCGTCACCACTACTACAGTAATCAGTCGAGTAGGTATTGTTTGCATGACTAGCTGGCATCAGTGACCCAAAGGCTGTGCTAGTAAATATCGCTAATTTTTGGAGTGGACTAGCGGCGTAGTATCCGCTAGACAACAAACTTACACCTGAGTTGTGGACAACGCTGCCGAGCGCTGTATAAGGTGTTGATATATCAAATGGACTGAGTGTCTCACGAGCCATCTCGCCGTAAAATCGTTCGTTTTCGGCACGGATAACGTCGTATTCTGCTAGTTTTGATTTGGTGAGCGGCGGGATAGCCCGTGCCGTAGCACCGCTCGCGAAAAAGGCTGCCGCACCGATACCGATCGTGTCACCCAACTCAACACCACGGGCGGCTGGGATGGCATCGTTTTCGGCCAGTTCGGTCAGTGATTCGGTGACGAAGTTTCCTAGCTGGGCTTGCAAGAATTGACCGACAAAATAACCGACAGCAAATCCTGCAGCCACTTTAATGAGCCCGCCGACGATTGTTGATGATGCTAATACACTTGCGGTGGCGTCGACACCTTGTGCGGCATACATAGTGGTCGGGTGTAGGACGACATCACAAGCTTCTTTGGTAGAAGCTTCGGTCGCTGCTGCGTTACGGACAGTCGGACTTTGTAAAAATCCAAAGGCTGGGCTGAATTTTGTCGAGGGTTCGATCTTTCCGCCCAATCCGGCTGCGGCTAATAGATACGGTGACTCTGTTGCTGAGCCGAGTTTACCGGTTTCACTATGTGGCACACGCTCGGTAAGCGGTATACTAGCGGCTTCGACGTCGGCTGGATCGACGGCACTGGCGCCGTCGACAGCTGCCGCCTGGATGCGTGCACCGGGTGAGCCTGCACTATATAAAAACGCATCAGCCACCTGAACGAGTTGGATCGAAGCGATGCCGATGGCGGCAAAACGCGGTATCTTCGGTGCGATACAGCCAGCGGCGGCGACGTAGTAAATAGTACCACCTCTTTTGACGCTATTGAGCTTGCTTGTCAGGCGAGTTTTGACGTCGGCGATGCGGCCTCGGAGCTCCTGAGCACCCGGAATCGAGTCGATTTTGCGTGTTAAGGCTTGCTTGGCTCGCTCGGTATTTGATAATCCAGGTTTATTATCACCGCCAGACGAACCGCCGTTACGATTGAGCCCGAGCGGGTTATAGAAGGCTTTTTTCATGATGTTTCCTGCCCAGGCTTTGGTGCGAAAGTTGATTGCTCCACCTGGTCCATAAATTTTGGCGGCAAATTTGCGATTTTCGCGTTGTAACAAGAATCCATTCAGGTCTTTAATAGCGACGCGCTTCTCTACTCCATCAGCAGTGAATAAGTAGTGTGACGGATTTTTATCTGGCCAACCAGTTCGCTTATTCTGGGGTTCGCTACAATTCCCATCAAAACACGCTCGAACTCCTTTTTTGTCGAGTTTACGCAACGCTGAATTGGATATCATACCCATACCGCGACATTTAATACGTTTCGACTGACAGTTAGGGTCGGCACTATCACCAGATGCGTATGTAAATGCTTTGATAAATCTCTGCTCCATAACCGTCGACGACGAGTCGTTGAACGTTGTCAACATCTGCATCAGCGAGGTGACCATGAAGCCACCTGGTACTATAAATGAAAATATCGCCAACACGCCCGCCAGCCCACCGCCTATACCGAGAAACGGCGCTGATCGACGAAAAGTTTTACTTTTCATCAAGGCCTGGGCGCGACCACGGAGAGTTGTTGGTTTGTTGGTCCCGGTGTAGTTGTTGATGTGTGAGGCGGACTGTTCTTTGTCTTGAATACGTTGGGCGCTAGCTGCGATAGAGTTTTCGTTTTGCCTATCTTCGCTCGGGGCGCGAAATTGATTTTCTAGATCATTTACTTCTCGAGCTCGTTCATCCGCACTCACTCCTAGATCATCGTGACTGCCATCAGGACGACCGAGCTTTTGGTCGTATGTGTCTTGGATGCGGTTGGGGTCGTCTATTTTGGTTGCCATAGCTACGTCCTAGGGTTGAGGCTGTTCCTGTGGGGGTGCTGAAAGTTGACCATTTGGCTGAGCTTGAACTTGTTGGGCCTGGGCGATTTGCGCCAGTTCCTGCGGGTTGGTCGTGATCAGTTGGTGCTCGGTTTGGCTTGCGATAATCTGGATGTGGACGTGATTTTGTCCAGCAAAAAACAGCCCCTGCCCCACTGGGAAGTTTGCTAAGCGTTTCTTTTCTTCTTCGGTCAGTTTGAACACGTCGGCGAGCACGTCGACGGCACTGGTCGATTGTTTCAGGAGTAGTTGCATCGAGCTGTTGGCGACGATCGAGCGGCCCATTTTGCTACCCATAAAGTCTTCGACGTCTTGAGTGATCGTCGTGAGACCGAGCTGGTATTTACGGGCGCGTTTGGCAATCGAAGACAGGAAGTTTGCCGAGTCATCATACTTCATCAGCTGCCACGCCTCATCAACGATCAGCATGCGCTTGCGCTGATTGGTGCGAGTGATATTCCAGATGTGACCGAGGATAATATACATAGCGACTGGACGCAGCTCTTCTTCGAGGTCTCGGATGTTAAACACCACCAATGTGTTATTGATGTCAATGTTCGATTGCTGCGAAAAGATGCCCGCGAAGGTGCCGGTGGTGTATTTACGTAAACGCTGAGCCAGCCCAGGACCAGTACCGCCCATATGGAGCAGTGTGTCGTATAGGTCATTGATGGTTGGCGGCGTCGAATTATGCGTCAATGGGTCGCTAGTGATGCCGGCGCGGGCGTACGTGTCGATCAGCGCTTGGTCTAGGTCGGCTTCTTCGGCGGGAGTTAGCCCCGCCATCATCTGGCCACTGGCGGTCATCTGCGAGCTACCGAGCATCAAACGCAATAAACCATGCAAAGTGACGAGGTTGGCGCGCAAGGCGTCGTCGGCTTCTTCAGTGTCAATAACGCGCGGCAAGTCAAACGGGTTGATGCGCGTATCACTGTTGAGGCTGAGGCGGATGTAACTACCACCGACGGCGTCGGCCAGCTTTTGATACTCATTTTCTGGGTCGATAATCAGAACTTCGGCACCCGTCATCATACTGCGCAAGGCTTCAAGCTTGACAGTGAACGATTTACCGGCGCCGGACTTGGCAAAGACGACCATATTGGCGTTCTCTAGAGTGAAGCGATCAAAGATGACCAGACCGTTGTTATGCATGTTGATGCCGTACAGTATGCCTTTGCCATCGGACAAATCGGCGCTGGTAAACGGAAAGCTGGTCGAAATCGCGCCAGTGTTCATGTTGCGACGAATCTGTAGCTCGTCGGTCATCTGTGGCAGCGTGCTATTCAGGCCTTGTTCTTGCTGGTTGGAGGCGACCTTACTAAACACCAACTGTTGGCCAAAGATAGTTTCAATCTTGCGCTGGACAAAGCTCAGTTCATCGAGACTATCGGCGTACAGCGTCAAGTAGAGGCCGTAGCGAAAGAATCGTTCGGCGCCGACCTGTAGCTGATCTCGCAGCTCTTCGGCGTCACGCAGTGCTGCTTCGAGTCCAGGGTCGCGAGTTTTGCCCTTTTCGGCGTTGATCGACATGCTAGCCTGGAGCTGGGTGACTTTCTTTTTCAGGTTATTGAGCACGACTTGGCTTTCGACTGGATAGACAAACATACTGACGTCGAGCACTTCGTCGATATTGATGACGCTCGACAGCCAACCGGTGTAGACTTCGCGCGGGTAGCCATAAACGTAAATCGTTCGGCAGTATTTGGTGCCCAATCGGAAATAGCCTGCATGGATCTCGAGACTACTCGGCGCGATTAGATCGCGCAGCGTGTTCATACCGCGCAGGAAAGCCTGCTCGACCTCGGCTTGCTCGCGCGCTTTTTGCTCGGCCGCGATGTCGACCGGATCTTGTCGCTTTGCCATGACTAGGAACCTCCTCCGCCCGTGTTCATGCGCGGCGCTTCACCAGCACCTTTTTTGACGAACGTCGGCGTGTTTTGCCCAAAATCACCCAGCGGCTGGTTGACGCTGGTATCGGGATTGTATGAATTGTAATAGAGCTCGCCGAGTTGTTTGGTATTGAGACGATTTGATTCAACGCCGACTTGGAACAGGCCGCTGGTAACGGTATCGACACGAGTTGATAGTTCGTCTTTGGCTTTGTCGTACGTCTCTTGGCTGATTTTGGTGACTGCTGGGCCTTTGTTGCCGAATATACTCGAGAAGAAACCTTTGCTTTGTTCGACAAGTTTGGCGGCGTCGCCCTCTGGGTAGTACGGTATCACAATGTAGAATGATTTTTCCATAATATTAGCGCTCTGAGCCAGGGCGTCGACAAAGTCGAGATAATCCTCCATCAACACATTGAGTAGCATATTGTCCTGTGAGCGGCGAATGTTATCGAGCCGCTCAATATAGGGAGCGATATCGACACGTCGCGACCGAACGAGCACTTGTATGGGAAAGAATAGTGAGTTGAGAAAGTTTTGATAACTAAATTCGATACCTTCGCGCTCACGGGCACTCATCAGGTCAAAGTTGATCGACTGACACGAAATAACAGCGCGAAATGTGCCATCGCTCATGACGATCATGCCGTCGCGGAGTTCTGAAAACAGTAGGCTTTTTTGCGCAGTCGTTTGGTTGCTGGCTTGTTTAGCCTGCTCCTGTTGTGGCTGTGTTGGCTGTTGGCCGGGTTGCTGAGCGGCTGGCGGCGTGGCTTGTGGCTGCATGTTGGCAGGAACTTGCGGTTCAGGAGCCATACCCACCTGTGTGTTGGGGGGTTGTTGGCTGGCTGGCTGTACTGGCTGCTGGTTGTTTGGCGGCACGTCCCCACTCCTCACGCGAGATATCTATCGACTAACGGAGCGATATGACAACCTCATCGTTGTCTTTTTCTTTTTCCTCGATACGATGCGCCTCACGCGCGATCGTTTCCACCGTTAGGTCCTTGTTGCTTGCGAGATTTATTATATCAGGCGACAGGGGCTTTTCGCTAGTGGTTTCAGGTGATTCGGTACTTTGAGTCGGTTCAGGCGGTGTGGTCGATTGCTGCTGCGGCGTAATCGGATCTGGCTGGGGTTGTAGTGTGGTGGCCGCTGCCGGATCGGCCGCAGGCGGGTTGCCTGACGGTGAGACGACATGCTGATGCATGTTTGGGTATGGGTCAAACGTCGGCGCACCCGTACCGGTCGGCGCAGCTGGCTGTGGGGTTTGGAATTGTGCTGATGTGTTGGGTGGTGCGGCTGCTTGAGTCGGCTGTGGCTGCGGGCTATGCATGCGCTGAACCATTTGCTCGCGGCGCGATTGATCGGCTTTGTCGATCATGGTGTCGAATGAACGCGCTAGTGAGCCGTTTTCGTCCCAGCTATCCGGTGTGTTTTGGGCATCGTTGTAGACATCGCTGACCATCGAGGTTTGTTGTGGCCGTTGGGCATTACGAATCGACCAGCCCTGGGTGTCGGCTAGTGTGGCCAGGTACGCGAGACGTTGCTCGGCTTCGTTGCCGGAGATATCTTTTGTCAGTACCTGTTGAACGGTATGTGATGCGGTGATATCGATCAATGACTGAATACCGTCAGGCTGCCACAGACGCTTGCGGGGCTTGACGTAGTACGATACCAGCGCGGCCAAGTAGACTTCCATCGGTTGGTCTTTGCGTAGTGGCAACGCTAAGACAACGAAAAACAATACAATTGGCATCGGAATGATGACCAACGGCGCAAATAGCGTGAATAGCCCATAGGCCAAGATACCAGCCATCGCGGCGATCACCAGATAGATAAATTGTCGAAAACTAAACGGTCCGAGGAGCTTATCCTCCGCTTCGACATCTTGGGCGACTTTGTAGCTAGCCATATGAGTGTATTATACAGACATAAGTAGCTCTAAGGTAAGTTTCCTTGCGGTCCGTTCGATCCGCTACGTAAGTTGCGCCGATCAATCTCCGCTTTGGCGGCCTCGCCTATGGAGCTGTTGCCATGCGTGTTGCGCACACGCAACAGGTCGCCATCTGACAGCTGGGAAACACCACCTGCTTTGTTGACTGCTGCTTCCGCATTTTTCGCACCCATTTTCTGAAGCGACTCACGAGTATTGGTAGCCTCACTAGTACTTGCTGGCGCAGCGCTGGGACTTGTTGTAGTCGAACTCGATCCACCAGATCGATATTGCTCCATAAACGCAATCGTATCTGAATTGCCCATCGTACGGGCTGAGTCGCTAGCAAGTATTTTATCTATTCGATCTGGGCTGATAATTCCTTTTTGAATCGCCACCTTAACACCGTCTGGGGTTTGACTAGCAATTTCAGCATCAGAGAGATTCCAGCTGGACTCTTGCTCGGCACGTTCAGTTATGTCCATACGATATTTGCCTTGACCATGCATACCGTTCCTTATGGCGTGCTCATAGACATCTGCGGCTTTTGATTTGACTGCGCTGTTTCGCACAGTGGCTGACATCTCATCGTAGGCACGGACACTGCCTTCAGATTGCAACCCACCACTGGCAATCTTTTCATCGAGATTAGCGTAAGATGCTCGAAGCATATTTGCACCAGAACCACCCGCTGATGCAAGTTTAGACGTGATTGCCCGTGCCGCTGCGACCTCACCAGAATTAATTGCTTCGACCAGTTTCTCTCCTAAGTCTGGTACTGACATGTTCTCGTATTTGCTCGCCAAACCAGAAGCTGCTTGACCGATTGCGGTGTCACGCTGGGATTTCAGGATTTCTTGCATACTTGTATCACCGTTGG
>JAUIGH010000040.1 GCA_030429935.1 bacterium
TGGGGATGGTCGGTGATGGTGGCTGGCTCGGCTTCGACATCCATTAGTGCGTTTGGATCGCCGGCGTAGATCGCGTCGATTTGCTGGCGCGTGATATCGGCGGCGGCTGCCTGGTTGGCGTTGGAACGCGGTTTGGCGGCACCGGGCTGATCGCTGCGCGATGACACTAGCGAATAGCCGTCTCGAGTCGGGACGCTGACAGTCGGCTGCGGCTGAGATTGTGGAGTATCTTGAGGGCGCATAGTAGATTCTCTTCGGTATCTATTGTACAATACCAGGGAGTGATTTTCACGTAGTGCTTATGCCGCGGTGGTGGAATTGGTAGACACGCCAGACTCAAAATCTTGTGTCCTTCGGGACGTACCGGTTCAAGTCCGGTCCGCGGTACCAGTTGAAACAACACACATAGCAGTCGCTTCGAGCGGCTGTTTTTGATTCCACAGCCAATACGTTGCCATTCGCGCTGCGGTTTCGCCGCGCCAGATGCGCATCGGGCTGTCCCAGGCTTGGGTGACGACCTGGCCACCGTGCGCGATGACCAGATGATCGGCGTGTAGCGTCACTATGGTGATCGGGTACGTGATGGTGAATTTATGTAACGTCTCGACCAGCTGCATCAGCTGCATACTGTAGGTGAGAATTTTTGGATAGTAAACGGCCTGGAGCAGCTTTTGGGTCTGAGCGAAGCTCGCTACTAGCAGTGTGTCGGGCCGGTCGACTAGCAGATGGGCATTGTTTTTGACCAGATCGACCGCGTCACGGGTGATGGTGAGTGGTCCGGTGTAGTCGGTGATAAATTGCTCGTACGCCACGGCTGTCTCGCTATTGCGACCGGCGTCGCCGACCAGCAGTATGCCAGTCGCCCAGCCACCGAGCGCACGCATCTCGTCAAGTGCGTTGCGTGCCAAGCTGCCACTGGGCGTACTGTCGGCGTAGATTGTGTCGGTGATGGTTGTCGGAATCGTGCGGCGCAGCGCGTCTGGCAACAACACGCGCACCTGCCCTGCTCCGGTGTCGAGTGCGGTCGAATACCCCGCAGCGACGCCTGCAAAACCAAGCTTGTTGCCACCGATGATACCCAGCCGTCCGGCTTGATCGCGCCGTTCGGGCTTGCTCCACTCGATATCCGGAAACAGCGGTTTAGAAGCGGTCTGTGTGCGCCAGTAGTCGTGCATCAGTTGGTACCCAAGCGTTCTAGAGCACGCGGCACCGCTCCGATAGATCGAACAATTCGAGCTGAATCCAAACCAGCATCTAGAAATGCTTCATATCCAGTCGGCCCGGTAGTTACAGCGACGAATGGTAGGTCTGCATCTTTGGTCGCGTAATAGTCGGTCAGTGCGTCGCCTACATAGGCAAGTTGGTCAGGAGCAACACCGTGTCGACGTAAATGGACAAGTGGTTTATCAAAGACGGTTGGGCTTGGTTTTAGTTCGACAGAATCTCCTTCTGTGTAGACCAGGTTTTGACCTCCTGGTGCATCAAATGTTGATGCTGGTATGCCGGTAACAGCGAAATCCTTGTAGAGCTCGTTGCGTCTGAGTGACGTCACGAGTCCGAGTTGAATTTTGGAACGGCGTACCCAGCGCAAAAATTCTTCGGTTTCTTCGAATGCTTTTTTAGGAAAGTCGACATATGTTTCAGCGATCAGCGCCTCCGCTTGTTTGATCCGTTCTTCGTCTCCGGGTGATATGTCACATACGACATCGCGTAGTTTTGTAAATCCAAGAGACCAATGTTTTCGAATCAGCTCTAAGGGTACGTCCTGTCCGTCCAATCGCCGACGGACCTCTTGCCATTGAGCGGCTTTGCCTGCAAATGTCTCAACTAGCGTGTCATCCCAATCAGATAAGACGCACTTTAGCTCACTCATGGTACGATTATCCTCTGTTGATTGTAGCTGTACGGGCCGTCAATCAACATGATTACAAAGATTAATGTTCTGCTAGTTAGATCAGTCATGGCCGAGGTTTTCTCGCATTAAGATGTCATAGCCAACGTGCACTTCATCGTCGCGGCTGATGCCAAATCCGGACAAGATGCCCCATAGTTCGGCATGGATCTGCTCGCCGTCGGCATCGTCCGGGCAGAGTTTTTCGATCTCGATGAATGTCCCGAGATCTGTCACGTCGTCGTAACAGATTTCGTAGTCGACGTACTGGGCTGGGCGACGCACTTTTGTTAGGTCGTTATACAATTCGTAGTGCATCAGCTCGAGCATGGCAATCATCTTGTCTGGGTTGTCGATGGCGGTTTCGTGCTCGATCTTGTCGAGGTTTTTGATGGTTTGCTTGAGCGTCAGTGTCGCCTGCGTGTCGTTTTCGATCCGGACACGCAAAAAGTTGTGCCCAGCGACATTTGTCTGGGCGCCCGGTTCACAATACACGATGTCGCGTTGTGTGCGTGGCTGGCCCAGCGTCACGCTAGCGGCATCGAGCGCGGCTAGCACTGCCTCTGGATTATGAACTCTGGCTTTGACCTCGATTTCCCTCATTGTCATCAGTATAGCGTATAGTGGACGATATGAATAAGTGGCTGGCGGTGATCGGTTCACGTGCGGTGACGTCCGAGATGCAGGCGGATATCGAGCGGGATGTTTGTGCGGCGCTGGATGACGGCTGGTCGATCGTGACTGGTGGCAGTACCGGTGTGGATCATGTGGCGGCGCAGACGGTGTACAATGCCGATCTAGCGGAGCGACTCCGTATTTTCTTGCCGTTGGCACTTGATAACTATATTGCTAGTTTTCGTCAGCGCGTGGTTGATGGCAAGGCGGATCATGACGACACCGAAGCGATGATTACGCTGCTGCTACATCTTCGCGAGCTGCCGGATGTCATCCATGAGACGAGTGAGCATCGATCATTGACACCCGCGGCGTTTCACGATCGCAATCAGCAGATCGTCGACCAAGCCGATCGATTGATCGCCTATCGCCGCGACGTCGCTCGACCGACCGGCTACGTGCACGGCACGGATCACACGGTCGAGCATGCGCAGTCGCGCGGTATTCCGGTGCGAATTTATCGATATTAGAGTTCGATACTCACCGGGCAGTGGTCGCTGCCCATCTGGTCGACGTGGATACGTGGGTTTTTTACACGATCGGCGATCGATTCGCTGGCCAGCCAGTAGTCAATCCGCCAACCGACGTTGCGTTCACGCGATTTGGCAAAGTGGCTCCACCAGGTGTAATGGCCGTTGCCGTCATGATCGCGGCGGAATACGTCAACGAAGCCAGCGGCCAGCCAGTTGTCGAAGCCGCCGCGCTCTTCGTCGGTAAAGCCTTTTTTTCCTTTGTTAGCTTTTGGGTTGGCCAAGTCGTCGGGCGTGTGCGCAACGTTCATATCACCGCAATACAGGACCGGTTTTTTGGTTTGCAGGCGGGCGCAGTAGTCGGTCATGGCGGCGTCCCAGTGCTCACGGAGCGGAATGCGCGTCAGGTCGTCTTTGGCGTTCGGTGTATACGCTGTCACCACGAAGTAGTCGTCAAATTCGGCGGCGATGACGCGGCCTTCGTCGTTGGCCTGGCCGTAGGTGTCCGCTTCTAGATCGTGTTTTTCGGCGATGTCGTGTGGGATGTCGTTGATGACCTTGACTGGGGTGACTTTGGTAAAGATGGCGGTGCCCGAGTAGCCTTTGCGGGTGCGCGACGAGTTCCAGTATTCCTGATAGTCGTCGGCGTCAAATTCTGCCTGGCCCTGCTCGGCCTTGGTTTCTTGTAGACATAGGACATCCGGCTGATGCTCAGCCAAAAATTTCTGCAGCTCGCCTTTGCGCAGAACCGCGCGAATACCGTTGACGTTCCAGGAGTAGAGTTTCATAAAATCATTGTAGCAGACACTATCGCAGCCTGTACGTTTCGGGCGCAGATGGTAAAGTATATTTTGTATGCCTGAGTCTGAAAGAAAAAAACACCCGCATTACCGGTATGATGACGAAGAGCTGGTGTCGGTTTTCGCTGATTTAGTTCTTCGTCTGGGCAGGAGACCGACCCAAATTGACGTCGACTCGCAGCCCGATATGCCATCATGGCGAACGTTCTATCGACGACTCGGTCGTAGTGGTATGGAAGCTGTGATCGGTGCATCGGTCATACATATCATGCCAAATAGAGATTTTAGTGAAGACGACGTGTACGAGTCTTTGTTGCATTTTATGCGCTTAAATGCCGGCGCACCTCCGACCAGTCGACAGTGCACATCCCAACACGGTTTACCGAGTCGGCCAACGATCGAAAAAGCAACAGGACTTGCCTTTTCCGAAGTTATCAGTCGCGTCAGACAGCACTATGCGGATGAAGCTCCACGAGTCGCACCGTGACGAATTGTGCTACACTAGCTCGAGATGAATCAACTTCCCCAGCTGATCACGTTTGATGGCGAGGCGCGCAGCGGCAAAGGCACGGTCGTGGGCCAGGTCAAAGATTATCTGCGCGACGAGTGTGGTCGCCGGGTAATGTTAATCGACGCTGGGCAAGTGTTTCGGGTGCTCGTAGTAGCCGGGACGCGGGCTGGTATCGATGTCGATGATCCGGCGGCGATCGATGCTTTTTTGGCTGATGACGCCAATGCCGAAGCCGCCGTACGTCTAGTCAAAGATGTCTACCACATGTCCAAATCAGAGCGCGACGGCTTGCTGTACACCAACCAAGTCGGCGCTAACAGCGCCAAGTTTGGCGCGCGACCCCTATCGCAGCAGTTCAAAGACGATTTGCTCAAGAAATGGCTGCGTGACGCCCGCAACGAGGGCTACGATACCGTGCTGCTCGATGGCCGGGCCCTCACCGAAGTCGGCCAGATGTTGGCGGACGACGGCTTGTGTGAATTCACCCTAGGGTTTTATTTCGTCTGCGACCCGATAGTCGGCGCCCGGCGGACGCTCGGCTATGCCGCCACGCCGTACAACGAATTGACGGACGAAAAATGCGCTGAAGTCGATGAACTCGTCGAGCAAATCCACATCCGCAACCAGAAAGACCGTGAGCGTGATGTCCAGCCGATCATCCCTCCAGTCGGCGCGCCAACCTGGCGCTTGCCCTGCCCTGCGCCAAAGACGCCAACAACGCCGCCGATGTATGTCGTCGATACGAGTGCCGAGATGACAAAAGCGCAGATGAGCGACGGACCAGCTCAGCTAGTTGCTCATCAATTACTATTATGATATAATCATACTGATACACTCGTCCTTGTCAATTCTTGGGCGATAGCTATCGCCCCTTGTCATAGAAAGTTGGTGATCGATCATGGTCTGGTTGTCACTCTCAGTGTCTCTCGTGCTGAACCTTGGCTTTTTCGGAGGCTGGTTCGCACTCAGTAAGCTCGAAGATCGAGCCAAGCCGGCATCTCTGCTGAGGAGTCAATACCGCTCATTCTTTCCAGGAGATGTCTGCCTCTGGACGGGAATAGGTGTCTCGTTCGCCGCCGTGCAGACGCGCAGCATCGAGGCTGTCATGCCCTGGTGGTTCTGGTTCGTGCTAGGGCTCGTGGTGGCAGCGCTTCTTTTCACCATGCAGTTCACTGATGAAGAGAAGCGTCAGCCCGATGCGATGTAGATCTGGGCGGCGCCGACACGTGTGTGGCACCAAATTTTTACCTGGTGTGTCGGCATCTGGCTGATCGGCTCGTATGTCGTGCCGGTAGTGCTCACACCCGAAGGTCCAATCGAGCGAGGTTTCGTTACAGCGATGATGCTGCTCTATATGGGCTGCTACATGCTCGACGTGCTTTGGCCGCCCAACATCGAGCCAGATCGACCGTTGCACGCGCCGCTGAAGCAGCGGTATAGGTCGGCATCGCTCGAACGGATGCTGTCCATGCTCTATCCTTACTAGACAATCGGAGTGACGAGGGGAGGCCGTCTCAAGTACCGTGCATCTTACGCGTGGAACGAGGCGGCTTTCTCATTTTGATGACTGATATGCGTGTAGTGTGGAGTAGTAGCTTTCAACAAATTTCTCGCACATGACCGCTGCTGTGAAGGAATCGGCTAGCGACTTACTAGCAGCTTCCATCGAACGCCGCATATCAGGTTGGCTGTATAGGGCTCGCATGCCTTCGGCGATTGCACTCACGCTTGGACGGACTAACAACGCGTTATCTTTATTCACACCGACCGTCAAACGTTCGTCACAGTATAATATCGAGCAACCCGATGCTGCCGCTTCGGCTAAAACCATGCCCTGGGTGTCAAAGTGATACGATGCCATCACGAAACAGTCTGCATTAGCAAATTCATTTGCGACACGTTCGTGGTCTTCGTAATGCCCGAGAAAGACGATGCGACCTTTGCAGCTGAGCGATTCGGCCAACTGTCGTAGCGATTTCTCTTGTGTGCCAGCGCCGAGTATGTACAGCTCGCTGTCGGTCTTATCCAACTTTGCGAAGGCGCGTATGATGACGTCAACACGCTTTTCTGTGTCTAAGCGACCGCAGCTCAAAAAGCGCACCGTGTCGTCTCGGTCGCGGATTCGACTCGCTTGTGCAAAGACGGGATTGATGCCGTTTGGTATCACACGCGAGTTTGCAGCAAGCTCGCCGTGGGTTGCGTCGTTAATCGCATCAATCATATAGCTGGCCGGCGACGTGAACATAGTGACATAGCTCGCTAGTTCAGCGACTGACTTCCAATCAAGACGACCGAGTTTTGATCGCTCACGTGTGGCTAGATGGTGCGGAAATCGAATACGCAATCTCGGGAGATCAGCGCGTATGGCGCGTAGGATTTTTGGCGCGGTTCGCATATACAGCATCGAATTTAACGCTGAAGATATCGGCGACATGTCGTGAGTGCCTGCGTAGTTTGAGTGAAATGTATGCACATGGGGAATGTTCTCGTGCTTGGCAATTTTTGCTGCTAGAAACATGCTTCCACGTTCATTTTGTGAGTGGACTATATCGAACGAGTAGTCGTTGCGAATTCGTCTAGCTAGTTTGTTAGAAAATCGCACAGAGCACATAAAACTCGGGGTCTTCGGTATGTGCCAAACATCGAGTGCTTCGCTGGGACAATGCTCAGGAGGAA
>JAUIGH010000041.1 GCA_030429935.1 bacterium
AGGATGAAGACCACATCGTGCGGTTCCCGAGTGTCAAAGGCGCGTTTTTTGATGATTACGATACGTCGATTTTCTTTCCACCGCGTGTCGTCCAACAGATTCGTGAGCTCAATCTCGATGTTATCCATGTATTTACGCCGTCGCAGGTCGGCCTGGTCGGCGTGCAGGCGGCCTGGAAAAATGACACGCCGTTCATCATGCAGCACTCGACGGATTTGTACGAGTTCGTCGAGCACTACCCGGTTGTGTTGCCGGGGGTTCTCGCGTTGATTGGCATCGTCTTGCCCTTTACCGTCAAGCTCAAGGGCCAAGATGTGCGCGAAATTCTCAAACTATATCGTCCGCGTCGTGGTGTGACGGCTTGGAACCAAGATATTATCGAGCGAGCCATCACGATCATGTACAGCAAAGCCGACGCGGTGATCGCACTCAGTCGCAAAAGTGTCGACCAGCTAGTGTCCTGGCAGCATCACGATAACTATTGCTACGATGTGACACTGATGCCAAACGGCGTTGATCGATTGCCACCACCGACTAAGACAGAGCTGAGTAGTTTTCGCGCTGAGCATGGTATCACCGAAGATGATGAAGTGTTTGGCTTTGTCGGCCGCATCGCCGCCGAGAAAAACCTCGATGTGCTGATCAAAGCCGCTGAAAAAGTCTGTAAAGAGCGACCTCAGGCCAAGTTGGTCTACGTCGGTGATTTTGAATACCGTGAAGCGCTCGAGCAAAAAGCTCGCGAATCACGAGTAGCTGATCGAATAGTGTTTACTGGCGCTCTGCCTCGTCATCAGCTGGGTATAGCTTATGCCGCACTGGATGTTTTTGTCTTTCCATCGCTCAAAGACACCCAAGGCTGGGTGCTACACGAAGCTGCACATGCTGGTTTACCGATCGTCATGATAGATACGGATTTATCAGAAGTCGCGCATGAGGGCGAAAATGCACGCTTTGCCAAAAACAATGCTACCGATGTGGCGCGACAAATCACCGCGTTGCTAGCTGATGATGACATGCGCGCAGAATACGGTGAACGCAGCAAAAAGCATGCACGGCAGTACAGCGAGCATCGTCAGATCAAATCACTTATCAAGCTGTATGAGCGCGTGGTTGCAGACCATGCTGCTCGGCCGCGTAAAACCAAGCTGTTGCGTCGCCTGAGGACGCGCGCTGAGTCGATCGATTAGCGTTGTTTGGATTCACGCGCTTGGTCGCGTTGTTTGATAGCTTGGCGCTTGTCGTAGCGTTTTTTGCCCTTGCCCGTCGCGATGACGAGTTTGATGTAGCGGCCAGCGGTTAACAACTTCGTCGGGACGATGGTTAGGCCGGATTGTTTGGCGCTGGCGAACTGATCGATTTGTTTGCGGTGCGCGAGTAGTCGGCGCGGGCGGGTGTCGACTGCGGTACCACTTCCCTGGCCCGGTTCGTGGTGTTTGACGCTAAAGCTGGCGTTGTTGAGCCACAGCTGGTCGTCGCGGATGGTCACAAAGGCGCCTTTGAGCTGCACGCGGTGATCACGCGCTGCACGGGTCTCAGGTCCAGTCAGCTCGATGCCGACCACCAGATCATCGCCCAATTCATAATCAAACCGTGCTCGGCGGTTGACGATCGGCTCTGGTTGACGGCTTTTTTGCTTCATAACTACCGACCAGTATAACAAACGGACATGAAAAGACCGCCAAGGAAAGCCGGCGTGTGCTGGGAAAACTCGTAAGCCTTCCTCCGCGGTCTTTTCATTGGCGGTCACCTCGGTTTGTGGAGCTCGAAGGCTTGCATCAACCAGCGATGAAGTTCGCTCTGGCGTCGTACGAGCTCGGAGGGCGTTCCATGAAAGTCCGCTTGTGGCACGATGATGTCGTGATCATCCGACATGTCTGTGCTGTCCAAACTCTCAAGCACTCCCGTGAGCAGCATGTGCTCAAAGAGCAACTTTGTGACCGGATCCGCTACGGTCATGACTTGCTGCATCGTGCCTCGCAGGCCATTGCGGAATCCGATCTTATACCCAACTACAGTGGTGACTAGGCCGATAGCGACTGCGATGAGAACGAACGTTGTCATGACTGCTCACATTCCGAGGTGCGCTTTTAGCACCTCTTAGTAGGGGTGGATTAAGCTTGTATAATTGTATCAAATTATGCTCAATCTGTCAAGAAGTGACCTCTGGTATAATCAGTACCTATGCTAGCCGACATCACCATCACCGAAAAATCATTTGGCGACAAGACTCTGATGAGCGGAGTCAAATTTAGCGTGACCGATGGTGAAAAAGTCGGTATTGTCGGTCGAAATGGCGTCGGCAAATCGACGTTGTTTGGTATCTTGACCGGCAATGACACTGATTTCACCGGTGATATTACCTATCGCCGCGGGCTCAGCATGGTCGCCACGGCGCAGGAACATCACGCGCCGGCCGAGCAGACGGTCCTGCAGTACATCCTGGATGGCTTGCCCGAATACGCCGAGCTGAGTCACGTTATCGAGACATACCCCGACACGATGGGCGACGATATGGCAAAGATTGAAGAGTATTCATCGGCGCTGGAGCGGTTTGAGCAGCGTGGTTTTTATAGTGTCGAATCGGAGATCGAGCGCGAACTAGCGGCATTTCAGCTGGACGAGCGAGCTCACCGGCCATTTGCTGACCTGAGCGGTGGTCAAAAACGCTTGGTCGAAGTCGTCAAAGTCATGCGCGCTGAGGCGCAGTTGGCATTGCTAGACGAGCCGACTAACCACATGGATTACGTCGCCAAGCAGCAATTTATCGACTGGATCGACAACGCGTCCGAAGCCATGCTGATTATCACCCACGACCGCGACGTGCTGACGCATGTCGATCGCATCGTCGAGCTCAAAGATGGCGACTCGGTCAGTTACCGCGGCAATTACGACGCCTACTTGCGTCAAAACGCTGCCAAAACCAGCACTGGCATGCACGATCACGAAATGTTGGAGCGCCGCCGGGCGAATTTACGCGATAAAATCACCCAGTTTCGCCGGCTCAAAGAGCGCGCCCGCGACCCCGACACGATCAAGCAATTCAAACGACGCGAACAGCAAGCGGCTACCGAGCTGGACGAATTATCAACTATCGAAAAACCGACCTTTTGGATCGACAAATCATCGGTCACCGAGCTGGACTTCAAATCAGCCAACAAATACGACAAATACAAAGCGCGCAACATCCGCATGAACATGAACGATCAGGCGTCGCGCAGCAAGCATGTGTTGGTGCAGGCGATCGAGCTGAGTTTGGGCTATGAACAACCGGTATTTAGCGGCGTGACGATCGACCTGCGCGAGGGCGAAGCGGTCGAGCTGCGCGGCCGCAATGGCGCCGGTAAATCAACCTTGATCAAAAAACTGCTCGGCGACGAGACCGTCCAGACGTTCGACGGCGAGCTGTCGCTGGCCCGTCACACGCGGGTCGGCGTGTACGAGCAAGAGATTTCGCCGACGTATTTTGACTTGTCGCTGCACGATGCCATCGAGCGCGTCTACCTGGAGCGTGATCTGTCGATCGGCGAGCAGATGATTCGTCAGCTAGCAAGTGACTACCTATTTACCGCATCGGATCTAGACACGCCGGTCGCGCGACTGAGTGGCGGTCAAAAAGCCCGCTTGCAGATCATCGCCATGCTATCGGGTGATCCGCAGCTGCTGATACTGGATGAACCAACCAATCACCTAGATCTGCCGAGCATCGAAGAACTCGAAACTGCCCTGGCTCGCTATGCCGGCGCGGTGCTGTACGTCAGCCACGATGGGTATTTTCGCGATGCGCTGGGTGGCGAAGTGATACAAATCGGTGAAAGATAATTTTAAACAAGAAAACGCCGCCCCGAGACTCGCGGTGATCGTCCAACAGTGATTGGACGATAGCGGCGTTCTCATGGGCGGCAGCCCGGATGATGAGTGTCAGTCGGCACCGTACCCCGAGTCGCGCTCATAGGCGAGCTTCGGCTCTGAGCTGAATTGGTCGGGTTGCGTCGCTTCGTTCAACTCGGCGGCGGCTCGCATGTCGTCGAACGTTGCCAATTTGCGAAACCACTTCCCGCCAAGGTAGCTGATCGCAACCATCAGAGCCATGTGTGCGATACGCATGATTAATCCTTTCGGTGAAGACGGTGCTCACAGTGTTGTGGGCTGGTGTGTACTGTAGAGATGTTGAATATGATTTGTCAACCAATGAGAAAACCGCCGGAATTGAGTACGCGGATAGATCGAGCGTTGTCGATCCGGCGGTTTCTCGATTCCGGCGGTAGTTCCGCCGGTTCAGGAGAAGACGAGGTGTCTCGCCTGAACCTCGCCGACACCGGTGTTGATCATCATGGTCTTGACCTCCATTGACGGTTGCCGGAGCTGCAGCCACATGCTGACGGCATGTTGCCGCCACTCGTCGTCGATCGGCTTGCGACCGGCGACTGCGACCATGTGGGCCGCGAGGACGGGCGCCTCTTCGAGGGGCAGGCCCATCTTCTTGATCAGCTCGGTCTCCTTCTCGATCGCGCTGGTGTGATCGGCGTCGTCGCTTGGCTGGGTGATGTGCTGGGAGCTCATAGCGAGACTCCTTCCTCGACTTGTGAAAAGCGGATTGGCGGAATGTCCGTGCGGTTGCACGGAACTTTGGTACTTTAACAGATTAGATAGATAAAGTCAATACCCGAGTGCAAACTTACTTTGCACTGACTAGCGAATTGGCTTCAAGTGCGGCCGTCAGTTTTGGGCGATCAAAGCCGATTATCATCTCACCGGCGATGTCTGTGGTCGGTACACCCTGGAATTGGCCGTCGAGTTTGCCTAGCAGCTCGTCACGAGCGCCATCGTCTTCTTCGATATCGCGCACGGTGTAGGCGACGCCCAGGCTGTCCAGCCATTGTTTTTCGGTGCGACAAAACGCGCATGATGGCGTGCTGTAGATGATGACCTGTGCGTCGGCGCTGCTGTCTGACATATTCCCTCCAAGGTATGTGTATTAATTCTCGATTACACTCTACTATAGCTCATCGACTGTGCATCGCGCTAGTGTTATTTGTACCACAGCACACACTACATCTAGCGACGCGCACTGGTTAGGTGCCAGCCGCCGCAGTGCGGGCAGCGGTAGATGTCGAGCTCGGGTGTATCTGGGTCGAGTTGGCGTTTGTGGTCGATGACCGCTTGGGCGTCGGTGCGCGAGCGATATCGGCGTTTGCCACTGCAAGGTTTTTCGGTCGAGCGGATCGGTCGGATGGTGCGGTTTCGCCTAGGCATGATAGGTTTGCGAGTCGGGTCCTTTCCTGCTACACTATAGCCGTAGATGAGTGATGTGTCCAAAGACTCGGACGACCGCCCTACACCGCCGAAGAATTCAGCGGCTCTTTTATTGCTGAGGGATATCGGGGACACCACGTGGCGCATGTTTGTGCCGACGGTCGGTGGTACGCTCGCCGGTCTGTGGATCGATTTGCGCTACGACACGACACCGTGGGTGATGGTGGCTGGCGTCGTCATCGGCGCGATTATCGCCATACTACTAATACGACAACAACTAACGAGGCTCACCTAACGAAATTATGCTCAGTCAGATTGCCGCACTCCATATCGATATCAAGACCGCGCCTCTGTTCGAAGTCGGCGGGTTTGCCGTCACTAATGCGCTGGTAACTGGTGCTGTCGGGTTGATTGCGTTTATGGCTATATTTTTTTACGCGACTCGTCAGTTGCAGCGTGGCCAGCACAAAAGCCGCATGACGCAGATCGTCCAATGGGCAGTCGAAGGCATGTACGGCCAGATCACCAACATCATCCCGGACAAGAAAATCGCGCGCGGAATCGCGCCGCTAGCACTGACGATTTTCTTTTTTGTGTTGATCAGCTATTGGATGAGTGTGCTGCCAGGACTCGAGAGCGTCACGTATCAGGGCAAGCCAGTTTTGCGTAGCTTGGCAGCTGATCTCAACTTTACCTTTGCTCTGGCTATTTTGTCGCTGTTGGCCACCCAGTGGTACGCGATTCGTCAACTCGGCGGCTGGGGTAACATCACGCGCTATCTGCGCAATCCGTTGCGCGATCCGATCGGTGCGTTCGAAGGCGTGCTCGAGTTGATCGGTGAATTCAGCCGCTACACCGCGCTGAGCCTACGTTTGTTCGGTAACGCCTTTGCCGGTGAAGTCCTGTTGCTCGTCATGGTGGTGCTGACCAGTTATGGCGCGCTCGTTACCTTGCCAGTCTTTATTGTCTTTGAGCTGTTTATCGGTCTGATACAAGCCTACATTTTCTTTATCCTGACCGTTATTTTTACCTATCTCGCAGTGCAATCGCACGGCGACTCTCATTCTTCTGATCATGCAGCTCAGCCCGTATCAACGACGCCCGAGCGATGATATAATACAAGTAAAGCGAACAATGTAAGTAATAAACTTTTTTTCATACGACTTCCTTTTTTCAGCGTTTTTGTTGTAATTCACAAAAATATCTTGAAATAAATCT
>JAUIGH010000042.1 GCA_030429935.1 bacterium
TGACAACAAGTAGCTATTGAACGTATCGCCAGCACCCGTGACGTCAACGACCTGGTCGATGGCCGGCGGCTGGACAGCTCCAGCCTGATCGCCGGATCGGTATCGCACCGGGTTGCCGCCGTCAGTGACTGCAACAGTCAGATCTGGTGCCTGCTGGGCGAGTAAGTCTAGACCTGCCTCTACCGTCTCGACACCCCATGTCTGCATAAACTCATCGCGACTCGGCAAATACACGTCGGCTAGCAACACGACACGGCGCACCATATCTATAATCTCTGGGCTGGCGTCGCCTGGCACACGACCATGATCGATTACGACTTGGGTGGATGCTGCGCGGGCTGCGTTTGCCAATTGCTCCAGATGCGGCAATAGTGCTCGTAATTTGTAAATGCCGCCTAAGAACAGATATTCAGCATCGGGTAGCTGTCGCTCAATACCTGGTATAACAGCTGCTCCCAGATGTCGATTAGCCTCGCCGCCGCCGACGATGATATGGCCACCTTGCGTGCTGGTCATGTTGAAGCTAATAGCCGTCTGCACGCCACTAATCTCGACGAGCTCCGCATTGACGTTTTCTTTTGCGAGCATATCACGTAATAGCTCGGCAAACGGGTCGTCTCCTACCGCACCGACAAATGTCGTGTCGAGCGTGCCGAGTGCTTGCACGCGTCGACAGAAATTTACTGCCGAACCACCCGCGACTAGCTCATAGCCGTCGCCCATTATTTCGGTTTCGTTTGGAATACCTGTATGTTCGAATGGAAAATTCGCTAGATTCATATCGACATAGCAGCCACCAACCGATACGAGTTGTTTTTTTGGAGCTGAAACTTCTTTCGACATGACGCCTATTTTATCATGCGCGAATGTTTGATATGGTGCAGCTCGATCGGCAGTACAACTCCCTGAAACATACCCCTACCGCACGTATTTTTCGACGATACGCCACAACTCCGGCAGCTCAGTATACTTCGCGCCCAGATGATGACCGTTTGGCACAATTGTGAGCGGCGCATCGAGCTCGCCCGCTAGATGCTCGGCTTGATCCAGTGGGCAATACGGATCGTCGCTGCCGTGTAGAAATTCTATCGCATCGGCGCGTTGCTTCATGGTGGTAAAATCAAATCCATCTGGTGGAAACAATCCTACAAACTGCGCCGCGTCCATGCCTGGTGGCACGCCATGTTCCCACGCACCGACGCAGACTGCCAGCTTGACCCGCGGACAGCGTTCGTCCATCAACATATTCAACACCTCGACAGCGCCAGACGAATGCCCGACCACCAAACTGTCAGCAAAATCAAAATCCGAGCCAAACAGAAACTCGCCATATGTCTCACAATTCGGAGAGTGACTGTCAGGCAACTCTGGCGCCCAGACCTCATAGCCTTCGGTTTCCAACTTCGACTTCAGCCACGGAAACCAATTCTGGTCAGGTGCACCGTCTGTGCCATGGAGAAGTGCTGCGCGTTTACTCATAAACCTATATAGCATCCTCTTTCATAAAGAAATTTAGTCTAGTATTGAGTTTATCGATACTGTCTTGAAGTGCTATGTTTTCAAACTGTGCTTCGAGTTCATCGAACCATCGATTCATGTACGAAATAAACTCTTCAACTTGATCATCGCTCATATACTCAGCTTAACAGAATTGCGTATTACACACTATCACGCCAGGCGCCGAGCAAGGTTTGCAGCACATCTGCATCACGCGCCATGACATAGCCTTCGCGGCTAGGTTTCCAGTCGGTGCCATTCATGTTCAGGACATTCCCGCCGAGTTGTCGCTGCAAAAAAACCCCGGCTGCAGCGTCCCATGGATTCGTCGCGCAGTACAGCACACCGTCGAGTTTACCAATTGCGCTGTATAGCACACTGAGCGAAGTGTTAAGCGATACGATGCCGTAGTGGTGATTTTGCTGCAGCCGCGAGACCGCCTGGGAATGCGCGCGTTGCACGTCTAGCGCCGTACCGTCGGCCGCACCATAATCGACGTCGACAACGACGCCCGGCACTGATTTTTGCCACTGATATCGATCATTTTCTCGATACACTGTGCCGCCGCCCACAGACCAGTAGTATGTCTGTTCCGAAAAGTCCACAACCAACGCAGCCACCAACTCGCCGTCGATCGCCAGCGCCGTGTTCGAGCAATAATTGGATATATTCCGACCGAGATTGTTCGTGCCGCAAATCGGATCGATGATCCACAACCTACCATCGACGATTGATTGGTCGCTGTAACCTTCTTCGGCCATGATAGTATCATCTGGGAACTGCTCTTGAATCGCTGTGACAATCAGATTTTCGACATCGATATCGATCTGCGTCGCAAAATCATTATCATGGCTCTTGACCAGCGAAACCGTGTTACTCGCTAGTGATCGCTCGACCAAATCCAAAATCTCCGGCCCGAGTTGCTGTAAGAACTGTGCTTCGTTATCCACGGTTCACTCTCTACTCTCTGCGTTGATCGGCTGCAAAACATAGCTCTCACCTTCCCCCACCACGCTGATATCATCATCCACGACTCTGACAGCGGTCCGATCGTCCACGACGTACATCTCGACGCCGACGATGTCAGCCACCGTCTGCATCTTTCGCTCGGTTACTTCGGGAAAATATCGCGAATTCAAGTGCGGTCGGAACGCGAAATCCACCCAATTAAATGTCCGGGCCGATGAACGACCAGCTGGGCCAAAATCTTGATAGGTTTCGTCGGCAAAGTGCTCAGACTTGTACGCAGTCGACGATATTCGTAACGTACACGACGCAATCATACTGCCAGCGCTGATTCCGGCGTAGACTCGCGCGTTCAGTAAATCCGGCAGCCACTCAAACATGCCGCACTGCTCCATCCAGTAGCTCAGATAGTATGTATTACCGCCGCCGACAAATATCACATCGGCCCATTCCAGCCGCTCGCGTATTACTTCACCCGGCAGCTGCGCAATATCGACGATATCGACCGCCGCGCCTCGCTTATGCAAACGATACATATCTTTGATCAGCCAGTCTTTGTCGCCATCGTCCCACAATCCAGCCGTCGGGATAAATGCGATCTTCATCTGATCAAATGATGTACCAGCCAAGTCGACAAGCTCACTGGCAAGCGTGTCGTTAGTGATGCCATTCGAAGTCAAGAGCAGCTTCATCGTATGATCTCGCTATCATGCGCTTTGACTCCTTTCGAGAGCCAGGTGCCGAATTTGAAATAGATGAATAGTATCGCCAAAACGTCGACGGTGAAAATATATACTGGAAACGCCAAGTGCTTGAAATCGTATGTCGTCACGATCGCGATTGCGATCAACGCGGCCACTAGGCCCGTGATGAACGGCCATGGGCTCTCCGTTTCAGGGTGCTTATATGCTTTGACCAGTGTTGGTAAAAACGCCATTCCGTCGGCTGCTATCGCGAAAATGATTGCTACATTCGCCTCACGCAGCACAATCCAGAGCAAAAATCCCAGCACTGATAGGGCGCCACATGCTAGATCGAACCGCGTAATCTTCCACTTTGGTTGCTTAGCAAAAAACGTACTAATAAATATGATCAACGGGCTTACTCCAGTGACCAGTGTAAAGACGCTCTCGCGAAAGCTCACCCCTTGCGTCAGCATTGCCGCGAACGCCAAAACTGGCGCGAACGACAAAATAAACCATGTCACGCGATTTGGCCGAGTGTTGCCACGCACCACCGAGTAGGCATAGACACTGGCTCCGATCAGATTGATCGCAACGGCCAAAAATACCCAGTTTGGATCGATCATAGATTGCTTAGTTCCATATAGCCTACTTTGCTGCTATCAAGCTGATTTCTATAGTCGCGCCGAGTGGTAAAGCTTTGACGCAAACCGCTTCACGTGCTGGATACGGGGCGGTAAAATATGTGGGATAGCACTTGTTGATTTCGGGGATTTGGTCCAAATCTGTGACATACACGGTTGCCTTGACCACGGCATTCAGCGTCAAATTTGCAGCAGCTAGGATAGTTTCTGCATTGTGCATAATCTGCTTGATCTTTCCTTCAACACTACCCTCTACCATGTTGCCCTGTGCATCGATATGATTTTGGCCAGAAACAAAAACAAGGTTGTCTGTCTCTGTCGCTTGCGACAAAACACCTGGCACTGCGTCGACACCATCGGCTACTATCTCTTTTTTCATATAACCTCCTCTATGCTAATCCTGCGTTGCTCGGTCGTATCACGATCTCGGATTGTCACTGTATCATCTTCTAGCGTGTCGAAGTCGATGACGACGCATTCCGGCGTACCGATCTCGTCTTGGCGGCGGTAGCGTTTGCCGATGTTGCCGTTGTCGTCCCACATGACTCGCCCTGGGTGTTTTTTACTCAACTCGCGGTAGACTTCACGGGCTTTTTCGACCAGTTCGGGCTTGTTTTTGAGTAGCGGTGACACGGCGTAGCGGACTGGCGCCAAGTGTTCGGGCAATGCCAAGTAGGTGCGTTTCTCGCCGTTTTGTTCGTCTTCGCGGTAGGCGCTCACCAGCACGGCCATCAGCGCGCGCTCGACACCGAAGCTCGGTTCAATGACGTGCGGGATGAAGCGTTCGTTGGTGCCTTTGACGGTGTACTCCATGTTTTTACCACTGTTTTCGTGGATGTTTTTCAAATCAAAATCTGTCCGGTACGCCAGCCCCATCAGCTCTTCGCGGCCGATCGGATAGTCGAATTCAAAGTCGATCGTGCGCTTGCTGTAATGTGCCCTGTCGTCCTCGGGAACTTCCAGCTCGTGCACGCTGTCAGCTGGCAAGCCGAGCTTGTCGAAAAAGGCTTTGCACTGATCAACCCAGTGCTCGAAGCTTTCTTGCCAAGCGTCTGGATGGACGAAGTATTCGATTTCCATTTGTTCGAATTCACGGCTGCGGAACACAAAGTCACGCGGTGAAATCTCGTTGCGAAAGGCCTTGCCCTGCTGGGCGATACCAAACGGCAGGTTCGGGTAAAAGCTATCGACGACGTTTTTGTAGTTGGTGAAGATGCCTTGAGCGGTCTCCGGTCGGAGATAGCTGATGGCGTTCGGATCGTAGGTCATGGCGTGCATGCCCTCGAGCTTGGCAGCGTCTTCGGCGCCTTCCATCGGCTCACCGATCGTCAATTCGTTCTGGCCGCTCGGTCCAACGAAAGTTTTGAACATCATGTTGAATTGCTTCGCTTCGCCAAAGGTACCTTCTTTACCACACGTCGGACACTTATTCGGATCGTCCAGCTTGTCGGCGCGGAAACGACCACGGCAATTGCTACACTCCACCAGTGGGTCGGTAAACGTATCGACGTGCCCACTCGCCTGCCAGACTTTTTGGTTCATCAGGATGGCCGCGTCGACCGGATACATGTCGTCGCGCTCATCGACGAACATCTGCCACCACAAATTCATGATGTTGCGCTTGAGAGCCACGCCGAGCGGGCCATAATCCCACGTGCCGCGTAGGCCGCCATAGACTTCGCTGCCCTGCCAAATAAATCCCCGCCGCTTGGCGAGACTGACGATGTCTTCTAGTTTCACCTCTGGATTCATATGCGTATATTGTATCACGACAACAAACATTCTTTTAATATCGAAGTTAATATGATATAATATTATTTATGCCCAGACATTTCGAAGAACAATCGGATAGCGAAGGAATCGATACTAGCTACCCGTCCATCTCAGCTGACGAGCAAGCGCGTCAACTTTTGGAATCTATACCAGAAGCAGCTAAATCTAACAGCCCGCTAACTATACTTGAGTGCTATGAGACTCTTTTAAGCCTCATACGTTGTGAATTACCAGATGACCAAAAAGAAGATGCTGAACGCGAACTATACAGATTAGCCGATCGTTCACTCCGCGAGTGCACTGATGCCGAATCAAGCAATGTTGACTTTGCAACCTCGCTATACGCTCGCGCGCTCATAGCGGAATACGCGGAAAGACACGATGATGCACTTCGACTATCAAGACGCTCGAAAATATTTCTCGAATACCATATGCGCCGTAATCCAAATGAAGCCGGTATATGCGAGGGTCAAGCAGCAAAAACTGCAGAAGTCATCTCTCGCTCAACGGTTCACTCAGAGACATCCGAAGATTAAATCGAGGCGTGCTGGCGCGTCAGCAACCAGCAATCCGGCAATATCTCATCGATACCACCGATTTGCACCAGACGATCCAAGGATTTGGTGGCGACGAGGCGTAGGAATTTGATATGATCGGCGCCGATATCGCCCTGCTCGCTGGGGCGCAATCCACGCTCGGACACGTCGTACATATAGCGGCGCTCGGGCGATAATTTGCCGCCAGCCACGTCGCGCTCCAGGCTGAGTTCGTAGCCGGTCAGATCAGCGTAGTGTAGATAAAACCAGGCTTGCGTCAGCTGTAGCGGCACACCCTGACTGTCCAAGCCGCGGTAAACTTCGAGCAGCACATCGAACCAGCCGGCGTCGTCGACCTGGTCACTGGCC
>JAUIGH010000004.1 GCA_030429935.1 bacterium
TTCCTCATCACCTTTCTTCTCGTCGGCTTTCTTTGCCATCTCGTATTTCCCTCCGTTCTTCTACTCATCAGTATAGCACTCTGGTACAATAGAGGCTAATGAATGCACGGCGTGGATTTACAGTTGTCGAAGCGATCGTAGTGATCATTTTTTTGGTGATTGCTCTGGCGCTATTCATCACCCAAAAAACCAGCGTCGATGCAGCGATCCGTGACACCGAGCGCAAAACCGCTGTGAACGCCATGCACTACAGCCTGGAAGAAGTCTACTTTGAGCGCGCCGGCTACTACCCAGCTACGCTCGAGCCAGAAACATTGACGGCGATCGACCCCGAGCTGATGACCGACCCAGACGGCAATGATATCGGCGACCCGAACTCGAGCGTCATCTACGAGAGCAACAACTGTTCACTCGACGGTGAATGCCAGGGCTACACACTTCGCGCCCAACTGGAACGCGAAGCCGAGTACGTCAAAACCGAGCGCGAACGTGACTAGTTCATATCTTCGGTGACGTCCTCGACCGGACGACCGTTTTTGAATGCTTCGACCGCATTGTTCAGGATGGCGATCTGTTTCTTTGGATTATCGACAAAATGAAAGCGATAGGTGGTCTCTTCACCTTCGGTGCTGAGCCGAATCGTGCCGTAGTTGAACGCTGTCTGGATGATGCCGGTTTGACGAAAACTGGCGTCCTCGATACTGCCCAAACTGACAGTCTGCTCGTGTTTCGAAAACAAGCTGTGCTGAATTTCCTGAATCACACTTTCGTTCGTCAGATAAAACGTATTGCGCAGATACACCCACACCGCGGCATAGCCACCGATACCCACGAGGACGATCAAACATAGTATGACAGTCGATACCGGCAACAGATATTCGACTTCACCGGCGGCATTTGCGGTCAGGAGCGGAAAGCTAATCAACGCGGCAACCAGTATTACGATCAGTGTAATCGTCGTTACCATCGGTATCAACAAACCAATCGGATGTCGGGTAATGCTTTTGAGCACAAATTCGCCTTCGGATAGGTTTAGATTCGGATGACGCCGGTGCGATTCTTCGCATTTTGCACGCAGTTGATCGCTCATTCTTTCGATCTTTGGCTCGTGTTGGCGCGGGTGATGGACAACCTGGGGTTCATTGGAGTACTGAGCGCGCATTTTTGGGTCAAAGTTGTGACCTTTGTGCGAATCGGGTGTCGAGTGCACGTACGAATCACGCGGCGGAGGTGGTGGAGGCGGCGCAGCGTACAGCGGATTGCCATCGGCGTCGTAGGCAACGGGCTTTGGCGCTTTCGGTTGCTCGGGGTTCATGCGCCCATTATACCGCACTTCATCAGGATTCGAGGTGGCGTTTGGCTTTTTGGGTGACCGCACGACCTCTGGGGGTACGCTCGATAAAGCCGATTTGCATCAAATATGGCTCGTAAAAGTCCTCGATCGTCGTCGCTTCGTCGCCTGTCAGCGCCGCAATCGTATTGAGTCCGACCGGTCGATCACCATATGTCTCGATGATACTGGTCAGCATGCGGCGGTCGGCCGGATCGAGCCCGAGTTCGTCGACTTCCATCAATGCCAGTGCTTCGGTCGTCATGACAGTGTCGATGATACCGTCGCCATTGACATCGGCGTAGTCCCGCACGCGTTTAAGCAAACGATTGGCAATACGCGGCGTCAAACGCGCGCGCGTCGATAGCAATGCGGCGGATTCAGGTTTGATTTCGCTCTCCAGGATAGCTGATGCTCGTGTAATAATCGCGGCGATCTCGTCAGGTGTATAAAACTCTAGCCGGTGCAAATGACCAAAGCGATCGCGCAGCGGCGCGGCCAAGCTGCCCGTCCGTGTCGTCGCACCGATGACGGTAAATTTCGGCAGATCGAGCCGAATACTACGTGCCGCCGGCCCTTTGCCGATGACGATGTCGAGTTTGAAATCTTCCATAGCGCTGTACAGCACTTCCTCGACCGCCCGTCCCAGCCGATGGATTTCGTCGATAAATAAGATATCGCCGTCCTGGAGGTTTGTCAGGATGCTCGCTAGGTCACCAGCCTTTTCGATGGCCGGTCCACTAGTGATGCGAAAGCCTGCGCCCATCTCGTTGGCGATGACGTTTGCCATGGTTGTCTTGCCGAGGCCCGGTGGCCCATACAGCAACACATGGTCCATCGGCTCGTCACGCTTTTTGGCTGCATCGATCGCCAGACGTAGATTTTTCTTGAGCCGCTCTTGGCCGATATACTCGTCAAAATTCTGCGGCCGCAGCGTCACCTCGATAATCTGCTCATCACTATCATCGTCATGCACGCTGGTGTCAACGATTCTATCAATTGCCATTAGATGTAAACCTGAATTTTATTTGCAATTTTTCGAAGGGCAACTTTACTAACCACATGATCTCTCTTTTCTTCTCGCGGATACCATTTTGTATCTTCAAACGTTTCGTTATCTACGACAACAGCGTTTTTATAACGCGGATGTAAATGCCAGTGAACGTGTGTATCTTGACCACTCATTGCAGCAAGGTTCATGAGACATGACCAATTAAAATGCGAGGGTTGGAAGGCACTTCTCATAGAACTTTCTAGTCTTGCGACTAGCAACCTAAAGTCATCCCAATCTTCTTGTGTAAGTTCACTCAGAGTAGATTTATGCTCAAGTAGTGTCACAAATGCTTTTCCCAAAAACTGTTGGTTTGGATCAAGAACAACGCGCCATTTTTTGGTCTGTATAACTTCGATATCCTTCCCCTCATTGTGCGATGCGAGAATTGAACAGATTTCACAACTACTCATGACCTCAACGCCTCCGTGATGCGTTGGTTCGTCGGCAGCGAGGTGTCGACACCTTCGAGTGCTTTTGTGGCATCGGCCAGCGTGTAGCCGAGCGCCATCAGAGCTTCGAGTGCTTCGTCATTGGTGTTCAGCTCGGTTTGGACGGCGGCCGTCTGCTGGTAGTGGGTCGGCAGGCCGACTTTGTCAGCCAGGTCGACGACGACGCGCTCAGCGGACTTTTTACCGACACCACTTGCGCGCTGAATAAACGCCACGTCACTATTTGCGATAGCGTTTCGGACTTGTTCAGCTGTACCTAGTGACAATATCGCCAGCGCGGCTTTTGGGCCGATGCCTTGCACGGTAATCAATAATTCAAATAACTTTTTAGCGGCTAGACTACTAAAGCCGAACAATTCTTCGGCTTGTTCGCGCACATGATGATACGTATAAAGCTTGACATCGGTATCGAGTGTCAGCGCATCGTAATCACCAGCTGGTACAGCAACTTCATAGCCAACGCCTTGCACATCGACGATCACGCTACCAGCAAATTTTTCGGCCACTACGCCGCGAATATGGGCAATCATATTCTACCAGTATAGCAAACTACTGATTGTCTTCCGGTGGTTCAACAGGCAGACCTGAATCACTCGGATCAGGCTCTTCCTCTTCGGGCGGCTGACAGTTGTTGATGTTGCGCGAATGCAGCTCTGGATCGAACTCATCTTCGTTGATAGTGATGACTTCACCGGTGGCAGTATCACAGACTTCGATAGTTTCTGGCTCGTCTTCACAGTCCGATAGGTCATGTGAATATCGGTCCTCGTCGTAGTCGTCTTCGTCGATTTCAACGACTTCTTGATCGCGCAGACGACAGACTTCGATTGGCTCTGGTTCTTCTGGTGTGCACGTCTTGGTCGGGAGGGCGCTCGATAGATAGAACTCGCGGTACGTGCCTTCACGAATATCATTTGTCGCGATACCGTAATTGCTCAGACAGGTCGACCGCTCGACGACGCTGGACGGTCGAGAGAACTGCTCGTCCGCCGTACCGCTCAGGCCTTGCGCCATGGTATTGAGCCAAATCGGACCAGCCATGCCAGAGCCACCATTGAGCATCGGTTCGTTGTCGTTGTTGCCGACCCAGATACCAACCGCCAAACTCGGCGTGTAGCCGATTGTCCAGGCATCGCGGTTTTCGTCGGTCGTACCAGTCTTTACCGCTACGGTGCGACCAGGCACGTTGAGACTGCTGCCAAATATCGGCGCCCGAGCCGAAGCGTCTGACAACACATCCGAGATCAAAAACGCGCCGCCCTGAGAAATCGCTTGTGAGGTGTCTTGTTCGGCCGTAAAGATTTCGTTGCCGAGTTTGTCGTCGATGCTTTTGACGTAAATCGGGCTATACTGTTTGCCTTGGTTGGCGAACGCTGCGTAAGCATTCGTCATGTCCAGTAGCGTGGCTTCGGCTGCACCAAGTGATAGTGCGAGACCGTAGTTGTTTTCTGATTGGATCGTGTCGATGCCCAGCTGGCGTGCCGCGTTGACTGAATTTTCGACACCATAATCTTGCATGACTTTGACGCTCGGGATATTGAGCGATTGGTTGAGTGCGTCGCGGACAGTTACTTGACCACGGAAGCCGCCGTCGGCGTTGCGCGGCGAAAAGCCATTGATGTTGATTGGTTCATCGACGTAGGTGGTTGCAGGCGTGATCTTGCCTTCGGCCATGGCAGCTGCGTAGTAGATCGGTTTGAAGCTGGAGCCAGGCTGACGAGCTGTTGTCACCATGTTGACTTTACCAAAATCGTCATTGGCATAATCGACGCTACCTGCAAGAGCGCGGATTTCGCCAGTTGCCGGGTCGATCGCGACGCCACTCGCGTTGCTGCCGCCATTGCCTTCGATAAAGCTAATGTGATTCTCGATATTGTCGTTCATCTGACGTTGCAATTCGCTGTCGAGCGTGGTCTGGACACGGTAACCGGAGCGCATGACTTGCTCGTAGCCGTATTCCTCGGACAATTGCTGCGTCACCATCTCGACGAAGTGCGGCGCGATCGACTCGTTGTCGTCTTGCTCAGCGTAGCTGAGTTTTTGGTTGAGCGCGTTCGTGTACTCGGCATCTGTAATATAGCCTTCATCTTTCATACGATTGAGCACTGTGGTCTGGCGCTGTTTGGCGTATTCAGGGTTGCCGCTAATTGGTGAATAGGCACTCGGTGCCGGCAAAATACCGATCAACATCGCGCTCTCAGCCAAGTTGAGCTCAGCCGGCGTCTTGTCGTAGTATGTCTCAGCAGCATCTTCGATACCGAACGAATTTTCACCGTAGTAGACCGAGTTGAGGTACATGGTTAGGATTTCGTCTTTGGTGTAGTTTTGTTCGATGGCGATCGAGATGAACAACTCTTGATATTTGCGCAAATAGCTGCGTTCTTTGGATAGCAGCGTGTTTTTGGCCAGCTGCTGCGAGATTGTCGAGCCGCCACCATAGCCAGTGATGGCTGCTCGTCCGATGGCAAAGATATTAAAACCACTGTGCTCGTAAAATTCTTGGTCTTCGGTCGCAATCAACGCGTTTTCGAGCGTGTCTGATATTTCATCGAGTGGCACGAGGTTACGCTCCTCGGCTGTACCTATGCTATAAAACGCCTCACCTTCGCGGTCGAGGAACACCACGCCGGTGTTGTTGCGATTCATCAAACGCTCTTGGTCTTTGATGTCATTGGCAAAGTAAATGTAAGTTGCTATTGGCACAATGATCAAAAACGCCAGAATCGGACCGCCGATCAGCGCGGTCTTTTGCTTCCATGACAGTCCGCGGAACCACGCAACACGCCCACCGACGAACTGACCGAACTTGCTCTGGCCCAACCGAGAGTTCGCCAAGCGCGACTGTGTCTTTCGTACGCGAGCACGCGCACGGCGCTGTTTGGTGAATCGACTGGTTTTTCGGGTATTCATATCTCGTCAGATATTATACTAAGTTCGGCTGACAAATGCACACATGATCGCCGCTGCCAGAGCGTCGGCGCAGTCGTCAGGCTTTGGCACTTCGCTCAGGCCCAGCTGCAAACGCACCATCTCTTGGACTTGTTTTTTGTCCGCTTTGCCATAGCCAGTCATGGTTTGTTTGATCTGCAGTGGTGTGTACTCTTCTATCTGTAAATTGGCCTGGTGGCCGGTCAGCATGGCGACGCCACGAGCGTGTGATACGCTCATAGCTGTCGTCACATTACGCGCAAAAAATAGCTTTTCGATCGCCATCATTTCTGGCTTGGTTTCAGTGATAATTTCCGATAGACCGTCGTAAATTTCACCCAATCTCTCAGGCAATGGCGTGTGCGCTGGCGTGCGTATGACACCGGCAGTCACCAGCTTGGTTTTTGCGCCGTGTGCGTCGATGACACCGAACCCTAAAATACCCGTACCCGGATCGATCCCGATGATTCTCACTCGACTTTTCCTGATGACACGATGCGTTGTATAATTGCTCCTATTTCGCGGCGCCATTCCCAGCCCGCGTAGCCTGCGCCTAATACTAGCATACCGCCCAGAGCCCACCAGCCGACGAATGCCTGGGCTGTATCGGCGATCGGCTCGACCGGAAAGTCGGTCGCAGCGAGCACGCTGGTGCTCACTTTGCGGCAGCGATTAGTTTCTGGGTTGCGCTCCTGACCAGGATCGCAGGGTTTGAGTGTGCTGGCGGCTGTAGCCAGTTTCTTGCAGCGATTGGTGGCTGGGTTGCGGTATTGGTCGGCGGCGCATGGCACTAAATTACTACTGCTTGTTGTCAACGATTTACATCTATTTGTTTCTGGATTACGAAATTGATTGGCGGCGCACGGCGTCAACGTGGTAGCGGCACTGGCGATCAATTTACAGCGATTGGTTTCAGGATTGCGATACTGGTTTGAGGCGCACGGTGTCAATGTGCTCGTCGAGCTAGTAATCTTTTTGCAACGGTTGGTTTCGGGATTACGATATTGATCAGCGGCGCACGATTTGAGCTCGTCGTCCGGATCGTCAGTATCTTCGGTCGAAGCAAGCGGCAGCGTAAATCGGCTTGGTTGGTTGTATGGCGTGGTGGTCGATGTCCATTTCCATGTCTCATCGCTCGCGTCGTACGCCCACGCCCAGCCGACTTGCTTTGAGCCCGCGCTCTCATACGCAATGATTGTTTCATCGTAACGCGCCAAACCGTAGGCGTCCTCCAGCCACACCCAGCCACCGCTATCGGTGATCGATAACGCATCTCCGCTGGATTTTTTGTGTATCAAACCATAGCTTGCAGCTGGCAGCTCACCACTCAGCTGGATCGAGTTACTCGTCGTGACCGACTGATCTTTGTGACCGATACGTAGCCGCAGATGTGACAAGTCGTACGTCTGGTCTGTTGGATTGTAAAGTTTGACATAGTCGGTGCAATCAGCCGACGGGTCATCAGGCGCACAATCAGTCGCACGAGGCAGAATTTCTGTTACTTGAACCGGCGTGCTGTCGAGCGGTTGGTAGAGTTCGTTCGCATACAGCGCCGACGGCTCACGTGAGTCGATCGCTGCAAAATTGTCGGTGAAGTCATCGTCTTCATCACGATAGGTCATCGTCAGGCCTTTGCGCACCCACGCACCAGGCTGCACATCGTAAATTGTTTCTTGTACGTCACCTCGTGCATCGACAACTTGCAAGCTGTCAAACGGTACACCTTGATAACACGGCTGCTGATACGGTACGACCGGAACAGTATCGATAATGGTCATATCAGCCAAAGCCAGATATCGTTCAGGCAGAATATACATGCCAGGCATAACGATATCGAGCGTACAAACTACCGTACCCGCGGACAATCCGTTCACGCGCCAACCGTCGATCGACAGTGGCATGTCAGATTCGTTGTACAACTCGACTGCATCGAGCGTCCTCGCGTTGACTTGAAATGCACTGATGAATACGTTCGCTCGGAATTCGACAGGCGGCTCAGTAGCCTCGAGCGCACTAGCAGGTAGCGGTGCCAAGAGCAGCATCGCGAGGCTGGTGATCAATCCCCTCCTGATCCCTCGCATAGTGCTTACAGTATAGCACTAAATCTGAATATCGGCGTTGGTGTGGACGTTTTGGACGTCGTCTAGATCGTCGATGGCGTCGAGAACTTTGAGCAACTTATCAGCTGTCGTTTGGTCATCGACCGGCACGTCGTTATTTGCGACGTATGATAGTTCGGCATCGGCTACTTCCAGACCGGCGTCTTTGATAGCGCTGGTTACCGCATGCAAATCTTTCATATCGGTGTAGACAATCAGCTCGCCGTCTTCCTCTCGAGCATCTTCGGCGCCAGCATCGAGCACCGTTAGCAGTGCGTCTTCACCGCTGGCTTTGACGCGGATGACGCCTTTTCTGGTAAATTGGAACATCACGCTGCCGGCATCAGCCATGGTGCCGCCGTTTTTTGTCAGAGCGGTGCGGACTTCTGGGTAAGTGCGATTGCGATTGTCGGTCGCGACTTCGATGATAATGCCGACACCGCCTGGGCCGTAGCCTTCGTAGGTGATTTCTTCTAGCTGAGCAGCGTTTTTGTCAGCGGCGCGGTCGATGCTACGCTGGATATTGTCTTTGGGCATGTTGGCTTGGCGAGCTTTTTCGATCGCTAGCGCCAACGCCGGATTCATGCTCGGATCAGTGCCTTGTTTGGCAGCCAGGGCAATCATGTTGCCAATCTTGGTAAATACCGCGCCTCGCTTCGCATCATTAGCGCCCTTGTCGCGTTTGATTTTGCTCCATTTGTTATGTCCAGCCATAGGGAAAAATCCTTTCGTTCACTCTTGTCATCAGTATATCACTCGACAATACTCGAGTCACGCAGACGGTATCCAGTGGCGCGCTGCATCCACCAACACGCAGCGACGATAGTTGCGAAGCACATACCAACACCCCACAGTGGCAACTGAAATTCCGTAATCGCCCAGCTCAAATTCGCGGTGTACGTCGCGACGCCAACCATGTAGTCCAACAGCCACTGAGCCGGCAGGCCGACGATCGCAGCCAGGCCAGCACCGAAATACTCAGCCAGTCCAGTCACAAAAGTCAGTATCATCGCCAATGGCACCAACGGCAACACGAGCGCATTGGCGATGACGGCGACATTGGAAATATAGCCAAAACTGTAGAGCAAGAGCGGAGCTGTGACTATTTGTGCCGAGATCGTCTCGCCCAATATCTGCCGTAGCCAACCAGGTTTTTGCTCACCGAATAAGTACGCTTGCGCGAGTGGCGCCAGTACCATCACACCGGCAAACGCAGCAAAACTCAGCTGCCAGCCCAGGTTGCCCCAGACATAGCTCGGATTGACCAGGCCGGTCACCGCCGCAGCAAACACCAGCAGCGTGATCGGGTGAAATTTCCGACCGACATACCATGCCGCCAGCGCTAGTCCGGCTACCAATCCCGCCCGAGACATACTCGGGCTCAATCCCGTGATAGAGATAAAGCTGATGATTAATAATCCCGACAAAAACACCGTCAGATACCGCGAGCGATTCTCGAATAGCCGCTTAATAAACCGCACCAAGATCGTCAAATTGTACCCGCTCGCCACCACGATATGGGTCAAGCCAGCTGTCACCAGTGCAGCGTCCAGCTCTGTCGGCAAACTACGTCGCTGCCCTGTCAGATAGCCCATGCCCAGACTAGCCGATGGCTCATCGATACCGTTGCGGACTTTGTCGCCAAAATCTTCGCGAACATCCAACGCCAGGTCACCTGGCACCGGCCGCTCGACTGCTAATAATTCCGCACGATACATGCTGGCGGCAAAACTACCAAACCCCTCACTCAGCTGACCGCGAAGCGTCACGATATCACTTCGTCGCACACTCTCGATCATATCCATACTCACCCACACCTGCGCCGGCAGTCGCTGATCGCCCAGTTGTACGCGGCCCAATCGAATCAACGCATCGCCCTGGTCGCTAGTATCAATATCTTCGCTGATTACACCACGTAGCGTCACGGCCTGACCAATCAATCCGTCATAGACTGTGCGGTTGGATACATCACCTGCGCCGCGCGCCAGCCCCACACACATGCCACCGATCATTGCCAGCACCAGTAGCCATCGCCATTGTTTCCAGCAGGCAAATACCAGCAACAATCCACCGATCACCACCCACTGCCAAGTCGCGAACAGACTCGCCCAGCCCAGAGTACTCAGCGCCAACCCAACCACCACGCCACCACACCAGGCGGTCAGATGCCACGTAGCATGCACCGGAATGCGAAGTTGCCAGAGTTGCATACACCGTATTGTACTCTCTAAAGCAAAACGTCCATCCGAATGGACAGACATTTTGCTTTGGAGGGGCCACTGGGGCTTGAACCCAGGACACCCTGCTTAAAAGGCAGGTGCTCTAACCAGCTGAGCTATGGCCCCGTTTTACAGGAGAGGCTTACCTCTCCAGCTCGCTTTGAAATAAATTCAAAGCCTCGCCTCCTCACCCTAAAGCTCGGGCAAAGCCCTCGTGCCATCGGCATACTCGCTACAGCGAAAAGACTCTTAAAAATGTATCAAAATAGAGGTGAAAAGTCAATGCTTCCGGCCAGCGGTGCGGTGTTTTTTGTGATACACCACGTCGATCAGCGCCAGAATAATACAGACGGTGATAATCGCGTTGTCATACGGCAGCAGCTGCAGCACCACGCCTTCGCTCATGGCATCGAGCACGACAGCATTTGCAAATGCGCCATAGGTCAACATGACGGCCAGCGCGCCAAAGACAATACTGCCGTAGATCTGATGACCGAGCGAGTGTGCTTTGGTGGCACGTGTCATGACAATCAGCGCCGGCAATAATGTCAGCGCAACCGCTACGATGCTATGGAGCGGCGGCACCTCGACGACGAACCCCGCATCTGCCACCAGCGGCGTCAACGAATCGGTCCACAGCCGCGCCAATACAGCGCCGGCCGTCAATCCCAGTGCCGGCATGCCGATATGCCGACGGCTCAGGAAAAACACACCAGCCAGTGCCGCGAAATAAAACCCAAGAACGATCAAAAAGGTCATGCTATCAGTATAGCAGTCAAACCACTATCGAGCAGAGCGAGCTTTAGAGGTGAGAGTAATTTTGCGAATTCATTTCGCGAAATTGCGGGAGGGTTGACCCTCCCTATAACTATCACGCGCCAATCTTGTCTTTGCGTGGCTTGCGCTTGGCGTTCATCTCGACGTATTCGATGATCTTTTCGGCGACGTTGCGGCCAGTTATCAGCTCTGGCGTCTTGATACTCGCGCTCGAGTTGACTTCGAGCACCAACGGACCGCGTTCGCTGCGCATCATGTCGACACCACAAATCGGAAGACCCATAGCTTTGGCAGCTTTGATCGCCGTCTTTCGTTCTTCGTCGGTCAGTTTGACTTTTTGGCCTTCGCCGCCCTGGTGGGTATTACTACGGAAGTCACCATCTAGACTCTGGCGTTTGACGCTGGCAACCACGCGACCACCGACGACGAGAGCACGGATGTCAGTGCCGGCCGATTCTTTGACAAATTCTTGGACCAAAAAGTTTACACCCTCGACGTAAAATGCCTGCATTACGGCTTTGGCGGCCTTGGCGGTCTCGGCTAATACCACGCCGTTGCCGTGGGTGCCTTTGGCGACTTTGATGATCAGCGGAGCACCGCCGGCTAGCTCGACGATATCGTCAAAGCTCGCTGATTCGCGGGCAAACACGGTCTTTGGGATGCCGACGCCGGCTTTTGCCAATATCTGATAAGCGCGTAGTTTGTCGCGTGAGCGATTGATAGCCAGGCTGCTAGCCGTCGAGTACGAACCTTGTGATTCAAACTGGCGCACGATGGCCGTGCCGTACTTGGTGTAACTCTGGGCGATGCGCGGGATGATGGCATCGTATTTGTCGAGTGTTTCGCCCATGTAGCGCACTTGATTATTGTTGGCTTCGACTGCCGTATATGCGTCTTTGTACTTGATGACGGTCACATCGTGACCGCGTTTGAGTGCTTCTTCTTTGAGCCGTTTAGTCGTGTAGTTACCTGGTCCGTTACTGAGTATCGCGAGTTTCATTCATCATCTCCTTCAAAGTTATCTGGGTCTTCTTCGTGCAACGCATCGCCGGCTTGACTGCAGTCGACTAGAAAATGCCCAGCTAGTGTGTTGCGACCGAGCAGAATCGGATACAACTGCCTGGATCTGTCAGCTAACGTGAATTCTGTATGGATAGCGGTACCATTTATGGTAACACCCATAGTTATAACGTAGCGTTCTTCGCGTGCACCCATCGAGCTTTTGACAGTACGAACATCGACAATTTCTCGCTCAATAACCTCTCCGGTGTAGTCCGGATGACTTGGACTAAATAGACAAAACGATACAGTATCGTCAGATGTCTTGTTGATATCACTAGCCCACATCGAGGACGTTCGAGCGCCACTATCGACGCGTGCGGGTACGTGTTCATCTATCGCAGTGTGATCGAAATCAACCCGGGCGGTGACGCCAATAGTCGGCAGTGATGCTGCGTCATACGCAGTCAATAGCTTATCGACAAAGATTTTCGTTACATCTACCGAATCACCTATCGCTGGCATGGTATGGAGCAAAAAACTTGGACTGGCATTGACTTCCATGATCCACCATTGCGTGAAATCGGGACTAGCGATGACGTCAAAACCGCACGTAAATATACCGCTGAGCTGAGCAGCACGCTCAGCTGCTTGGAGTATCTCGTTCGGCATATCGTCATAGCACTCTTGAGCGCTACCGCCAGCACCGATATTCGATACGCCGACGACTTGCACCTCTTCGCTAACAGCCGGAACTCGCTCCAGCTCAGCCTGCGACAAGTATCGCTTCACGGCATCCATGTCGATCTTGTTCATCGGCGATGTGTATGCGTGCGCACCACGCATAGGGTTTGTGTCGTTTTCTGACTCCACGAGCTGTTCAACTGTACGTGATCCATCACCGATAACATGAGCTGGTTTACGACGCACGGCGGCAATAGCCTCACCGTCTATGACAAGCACTCGGTAATCATCACCCGACACGTGCTTTTGTATTTCAACTTGGTTTCGTGGGCTACATTGTTGAGCAACATCGAGAGCGCTCCGTGCTTGATCAAGATCAGTGATACCGACTGTGATACCGTCACCATGATCGGCATCAGATGGCTTGACGACAATCGTTCCATGCTCTGCCAGGAATTCATCAACTGTTTCCGTGCTAGCGGTGGGCACGAGTCGCATGTCTAACTCGGCGTCGGTAGATAACAGCCGATAGGTTAGCGTCTTGTTATCACCCAGCACACTGCTGGTGCCAGATGATAGATCCGGATTAACGCCTGTTACCTGCCTGGTTTTATCACCGTACGTAAATATGTGATGACTCAGATTTGACTGCTGGTAAGTATCAACCTCGATACCGCGTCGATGTAGCTCGTCATATACCAGTTTAGCAGTGCCAACTACCTCGCTCATCGTATCTCCATCTCTATTTTTGACAATTAATAAGTATATTCTACCATATTTCTATCTGTAATGGTAGTACAGACTTTTCGCTAGATACATTGCTCTGTAGGTGTGCTAGGATGACGGTATGACGGCTGTCGACATCGACTTTCGTGCACTGACCATCGATGATCTCGCTGCTTTGCGGCACATTTCTCCAGATACGCCCACGGAAAAACTTGTTGAACGTATCAACCGACAGAGTCCCTCTACATATAGCTACATCGGAGCTTTCAGTCATAATAGGCTACTAGGAGCCATTCAGGTACGACGTATTGGGCCATACGATGCCACAGCTCAATCTTTGTCGACATATCCAGAATTGGGTTGTTTGGTCGTCACCGAGTCTCAACGCGGCAAAGGTTACGGCAAAGCACTGATCGCATACGCTGAAGCAATACTGAAACACGAACATTTCACTGGTGCAGGCTTGGGTGTCGCCGAAACGAATCAGGCAGCTTTAGCTCTCTACCGCAAACTCGGCTACCAGCCGATTGGCGCCATCGGTCCAAAACATCCAGACCCTACAAACCGTCAGTATTACATAAAATTATTTACGTAAATCTTGCACGTCGCTCTTCAGCAACTTCACCACCGCCAGGACAATCAGCCCGATACCAAGCAATGCCAGCAATATAAACGTGTAACCGCGCAGCATCCACAATAGCGCGATGCCGATGCCGATTGCGCCCCACAGTAGACCGAGCCGCTTGCCCATCGCAAAACCGACGAGCAACATCAACACATGTTCGATCAAAAACACGACCTGGTACATGCCGCCAGATGCGATGGCGGCGATGCCCGTCGGCACGCTGACAGCCGTCAATGCAATGATCGCCCGTGCCCGCACGCCATCAGCCGACCTGCCAAACCTATGCCGGATATAGGCTTGCAGACCTATCGCCGCCGCCCACCAGTGGGTGTAGACCAACACATTCGCGTCTGGATACGCTTCGTAGACCAGCCGCTGCAATGCGACGGTCACAATCGGTACGGCCAACTCATACGCCGACACCATGCGACGCTCGTAGCCTTCGTACACCAACATGCCTGCCGCTACCAACACGGTCAGTGCAGCGGCCACGACTGTGCTATCGAGCACAAATAGTCCTATCAATCCGACCACAAGTAACACTATCAACGTCGACACGCTCATAATGTCACGGCGCATGTCATCTCTGCGAGAGACATACCACCAGCGAAGTCCATACCATAGTGCACCGCTCAGCCAGGCCGTCAGCATTAGCTGCCACTGCGCATCAATATCAATCAAGCTTACAAAGTTGGCAATAGCCACAATCGATAGCACGTTTGCCGCAACCGCAACGTACGGCTGTTTTTCGACAAACGAACTCACGAACGCGACGACAGCAACCACCGCAAATACTGTGCCGACCCAAGCTGCATCAAATACCATGATCGCCATCGCAAGCGCTTGCACCGACAACAGTAGGTAGCTGGCAATCGCGGTTTGTCGCCAATACCCACGCAGATACACCGCGCGCGTCACCAGCCAGATGACTGCACCGCATGTCGCGATCGCAGCCAACCACTCATATATCGCATCGACACGCCACACTCCACCCAACAGTGTTGCTGGCACGCACAACATCGCGATCACAAAACCGACCGACGACCACTCGAGTCGTGCCACAAATGCCTGCCACAAGCTGATAACACCAAGCGTCACCAGTCCATACGCCACTAGCGGCCATTCTCCGACCCAGAGCAAACAAGACAACACCAACATGCCTTGAGACGCGGCCAGCCAAGCTTGCTCATCAGTCTCGTCATGATGTCGGATCGAATATACCGTCGTCAGCACCGCTAAAATCGCCAGCGCGTAACCGACCACCACATACGAGTCGCTCAGCGCATAGCTTGCCAACAGTACCGACAAAATGCCTAAGACTCGCGCCAATATGACGGACACTCGCAAACTACGCATGTCTGTCGTGCTCAGTGCTGCGATCGCGTAGTGGATCGTCGCCACGGTAGTGATGATCGCATAATCTAGCGTGCTGAGTGTGCCGACCAAAAACAAACTACCAACCAGCGCCACTAACACACCCAGTTCACCCGTATGCTGAATCGGCCGCACCAGCGGTAACGCCACAGAATCGTCACGACGCGCGCTGATCCATGTCAATACACTGCTGACCACGATCAGAGCCACGAAATACCAGACAAATGGCACGCTCAGCAGCGACACCGACGACACCGCAAACGAATAAACAAATCCGAGCGACAAATAGCCGATGACTTCAGATCGGATGCGTATCAATGCGCCGAAATACAGCACCAGGCCCAGGACCGACGTCAGCCACCACGCCAACTGTCCGTTATCGACGACGAAATTATAAAACGCCAGTCCAACAAACGGCACAATTGCCAGGCCCGTACCGACAAATGCTGTCGCGGCGGGCTGCAAGCGCTTCGAGACACGATACACCTCGAGTCCGATCAGGTAGAACACCATCATCACCACGATCAACCCGATAAATTTGGCAATCGGCGGTAGTGCCGCGCCGATGAACAGCACGGCCGCACCGACGATCATAAAGCTCGCCACGTACAGTATGGTGTTGATGTTTCGTGTGTCACGCTCGGCCTGTGTGGCGGCTGTGTTGACCGTCGGCTGTTCGTGCATCAACGCCACTGTAGCAGCTGGCTCGTCGCTCGATTGTGTGATGATGTTCAGTTCAGTCGTCGACTGTGCCGTGCTGCGCGTACCGAGTGCACCCACATAATCGCTATCGATCTGTTTTCCAGATTCGATATCTTCGGCGAGCTGCCGTGTAACCGCTCGCTCGCCATCGCTGTACCCGCGCCGATAGTCATCGAGTGATTGCGCTGAGTCATTCGATTTCGATTTATTTTTCTGCCTCTCGTTGTCATACATACTGGCAAAAACTAACGTCGTGATCAGCAAAAACAAAACTAACATAGCGTCAGTATAGCATCAGACATACATATTCAGCTTATGGTTAGCTGAATATACCGCGTTTTTTCGAGGTGTCGAATTGTTCGAGCAGTTCTTTTTGCTTTTTGGATAATTTCGTCGGTGTGTCGACGATGATTTGGACGATGTGCGCACCGCGAGTGTCGTTACGTAGGTGCGGCACGCCGTGATTCGATAGCTTAAAGTCAGTGCCGCTCTGCGTACCGGCTGGGACTTTCATCGTCACCGTACCATCGACGGTTTCGACGTCGATCTCGGTGCCGAGTGCGGCATCGATCATGCTGACATGTTCTTCGGATAGGATCAGGTCGCCTTCGCGGGTGAATTTTTTGTGCGCTTTGACGCGGATGTTAACGTACAGATCACCGCGCTCGCCGCCGCCGATCGCTTCGCCGCGCTCGCGTAATCTCAACGTCGCACCGTCGTCGATGCCAGCTGGGATCTTCACTTTGATCGACTGCTCTTTGCTGGTGACGCCGTCGCCTTTGCAGACGCTGCAAGCTTTTTCGGGCACTTTGCCTTTGCCGCGACACGTCGGACAGACGGCAGCTTGCTGGATTGCACCAAACATCGTGTTGACGACGCGGACAGTTTGGCCGGCGCCCTTGCAGGTCTCGCAGGTCTCTAGGCTGTGGCCCGGCTCAGCGCCGTCGCCGTGACAGTGCTCACACTCGGCGTCAAATGTCAGCTTCAGGTCTTTTTCAACGCCAAATACTGCGTCTTCGAATGTCAAGTTGACGGTTGTTTCGACATCACGGCCGCGTGTCGGCCCGGATTGTCGGCCGCCGGCGCCGCCACCAAAAAACTGCCCAAAGATATCACCAAAATCACCGCCGCCGAAGTTAAATTCAAAGCCTCCGGCCTGGTTGCCAAATCCTTCGAAGCCACCGCCAAATGGGTTACCGCCACCTCCGCCTGACGCACCACCGACACCAGCGTGCCCGAACTGATCGTAGCGTTGGCGTTTTTGCTGATCTTTCAGCACTTCATAGGCTTCAGACGCTTCCTTGAACTTAGCTTCATCACCGCCCTCTTTGTCCGGGTGATGTTTGACAGCCAGTTTACGAAACGCCTTCTTTATCTCATCAGCAGAGGCATCTTTTTTGACACCCAGCACTTCATAATAATCACGTTTGCTCATCTGTTACCAGTATACGGTTCTAGCACTCGCTCGTCAAGAGTGCTAGCTAGAATTTGTCACGGATGTGACTAAAGCTAAAGTCCCAGTTGGCGTCGGTTTTCTTGTGAGGGTTGAAGATATTGTGTGGGTCAAAGATGTCTTTCACTTCGCGGAAGATGTCGACAACCTCTTTGCCATACTGAGCTTCTAGCCACGGGCCGCGCACCATGCCGTCGTTGTGCTCGCCGCTGACACTACCGCCATATTTCAGCACCAGCTCGTTGACTTCTTTCATGCACGGCTCCAGCTTGGCGCGCTCTTTGGGGTCTTCGATTTTCATCAGTGGGATGATGTGGAAGTTGCCATCACCCATGTGACCAGCGATGGTTGCAAATAACTTGTACTTTTTGATAATTTGGCGGAGTTGCGGGAAAAATTCTGGCAAGTTCTCGGGCGGTACAATCAAGTCATCGATAAATGGCGCGGTGTGCTTGTCTTTGACCTTGCTGCGCAAGATCTGAAAACTATTTCGTCGCATCACCCAAAATCGCTCGCTCTTAGCTTCTGAATCATTGTTTTCGATACCGTTAATTTCATAGCGCGCTCGTTCTTTGCCCAGTGCCTTGTGTAGATTCTTTACCTTTTGTGTCACCTCTTCATCGGTGTCACCCTCAAATTCGACCATCAGCACGAGTTTTGGAATACCGCGAATTAGTTGCAAACCATCTGGTATCAAACTGATCAGCAGCCAAACAAATTTCTTGAATCCTAGCATCTTGTAGAAACTCGGCAAGAATTTAATAGTTAACCACAAGGTTTGGTCGTCAAAACTCTCAAACGTCGCCGGGTTGTGTTCGAGAACTTTTGGTATCAACTCGCCAAGCTTGTTAACATCACGCAGAAACAGCACCAGCAAACCAGACTCTTTTTGCTTTGGCACCAAACTCAACTGCGCATCTGTCATCAACCCCAATGTTCCCTGCGCACCGACAAACAATTTCGTTAGGTCAAACACGCCCGTCTCGCGGTTCCAGACATCCCACAGATGATAGCCGGTCGAATCTTTGCTGACGCGCGGGCGAGCGGCTTGGATTTTGTCATAGTTGGCTTCAATCAGATCAAATGTTCGCTTATACAAATCGCCTTCGTAGTCGCCTTGGCTCATCTTGCGCACCATGTCGTCTTTTTGCAGCGGTTTCACGGTGTAGCTATTGCCGTCGGCCAGCACCATGTTCAGCTCGGTCACGTAATTGGCCGTCTTGCCAAAACGCAAAGATTTCTCACCGCCCGAGTTGTTGTTGACTAGTCCACCCATGCCGGCCAGTTCTCGGCTGGCCGGGTAGCTCGGCATGTAGCTGCCTTGTTTGAGCGTTTCGACCTCGAAGTGTTTGTACATGACGCCCGGTTCGGTACGTGCCGATTCGGCCGACACATCCCAGACACGCGTCATATGCCTGCTGGTGTCCATGATGATCGATTCGTTGATCGCCCCACCGCTCATGCAGGTGCCTTGGCTACGCGCCGTTACGCTTAGTTCGGGGTGCTCGGCTTTGTTGTCAGCGACGTATTTTACGATGGCTCGCACGTCATCGGCGTTTTTTGGGAAAGCCACGACTTGTGGCCGCAGTTCAAATAGGCTCGCATCGTGCGAATATTTTTCGAGTGTCGCGTCGTCGTTCTCGACCTCACCTGCGATGAGGTCTGATAAGTCTTTTTTTAGATCCATACTGGTTATACTTTAGCACAACTGTTCTGGTGTATTTAAATTTGTTTATCTAAACAGCCCGTCAAGCTTCGTCCTGCAAAGAGCGCGGCGGCATACCGTTTTTAAATTTGTCAGTAAAACTCATTAGTTCTTCGGTATCGTCTCTAAGATCCCTAACTGCAATGTCGATATCCTCGAGTTTATCAGGAGTAGTTTTCAAAATTGTGTGTGCAATTTTATTTCTCGACTTATTAACTCTGCTGAGAATTTCAAGAAGTTCATCTCGTGAGGCAAACTCAAAGCCTTTAATTATTTTAATGGCTTCGCTTATTGGAATATCCTTTGTTTTTTCAGGCCTAATCGATAGTTGCTTGTAATAATATTGCTCGATGCCAACATTAACGACTTCTTGCATGCTACGGGCAAACCACTGAGCTAGATAGTCGGCTTGGTTCATGTACAACAAGGCAGAAGACAGCGCAAAAGCCACACTGTCTTCTCCTTCAACTTCATCACTGTTCGCACGATCGAAGTGACGACGTGCGAGATCTCTGAAGCGATGCTTGGTGTCGAGATCTGAGTGATAAAATGGTTGGAATTTTACCATTAAAACACTCTACTTCTCGTCGACGACTTCGGCTTCGGCGGCTTCATCGTCCTTTTTCTTTTTCGACTTTTTGCCCTTCGAATCTTTGACTTCTGACTCCGATTCACCAGCTGCAGCGTCGCCAGATTCACCCGCTTCTTTGGCAGCTTCTTCGTACAGCTTGGCGCCGATTGGCATGATTGTATCGTTCAGCTCTTTGGCGGCTGCTTCCAACGCGTCTTTGTCAGCTTTGTCGTCTTTCAGCACAGCTTCCGCTTTGTCTGCTGCGTCAGTGATGGCTTTTTTGTCGTCATCACTGATCTTGTCTTTGTGCTCGTCTGGCAGTTTCTTTGCCTGGTAAACGGCGTTTTCGAGTGTGTTACGCGCATCAACTGATTCACGCTTGGCTTTGTCTTCATCGGCGTGGGCTTCGGCGTCTTTTTGGGCAGCTTCGATGTCTTCTTTCGACATGTTGCCTGATTCTTGGATGGTAATCGACTGTTCTTTGCCCGTTCCTTTGTCTTTGGCAGTCACATTCAAGAGGCCGTTAGCGTCGATATTAAACGTCACTTCAATCTGCGGCACGCCGCGCGGTGCCGGTGCGATACCGTCCAGGACGAATCGTCCGAGTGATTTGTTGTCGGCGCTCATTTCGCGCTCTCCCTGCAGGACGTGGATTTCGACTTGCGGCTGGTTGTCCGCAGCGGTAGAAAACGTCTCTGATTTGCTGGTCGGCACGGTGGTGTTGCGCTCGATCAGCTTTGTCGTCACGCCGCCCATGGTCTCGATACCAAGACTCAGTGGTGTTACGTCGAGGAGCAACACGTCTTTGACATCACCCTGCAACACACCAGCCTGGATAGCCGCGCCGACAGCGACGACTTCGTCCGGGTTCACGCCCTGCATTGGGTCTTTGCCAAAAATCTTCTTGACCTTCTCGACAACGGCTGGCATACGGGTCATACCGCCGACCAGGACGATGCTGTTGATGTCGCTTGATTTCAGTTTGGCGTCTTTGAGAGCTTTTTCGACAGGCCCAGCCAGGCGGTCGATTAGATCTGCAACTAGTTCTTCCAGTTTCGAGCGTGTCAATTTGTATTCGAAGTGCTTTGGACCATCGGCATCAGCCGTGATAAATGGCAGGTTGACTTCGTATTCGTTGGTGCTCGATAGCTCTTTTTTAGCTTTTTCAGCTTCGTCTTTCAGGCGCTGCAGAGCGGCTTTATCACCCGATAGGTCGACGCCTTCGTCGTTTTTGAATTGCTCGATAAAGTGGTCAACGATGCGGTTGTCAAAGTCCTCACCGCCTAGGTGTGTGTCACCATTGGTGCTCTTGACTTCAAACACGCCGTCGCCGAGCTCCAGGACCGAGACGTCAAATGTACCACCACCCAGGTCAAATACCGCGATGGTTTCGTCTTTACCCTGATCCAGACCGTAGGCCAGTGCGGCAGCGGTCGGCTCGTTGATGATGCGCTTGACTTCTAGGCCTGCGATTTTGCCGGCATCTTTGGTGGCTTGGCGCTGTGAGTCGTCGAAGTAGGCCGGCACCGTGATGACGGCTTCGGTGACTGGTTCGCCTAGGTGCTTTTCGGCGTCTGATTTAATCTTGCCCAGGATCATGGCCGAGACTTCTTCTGGCGTGTATTCTTTGTCGCCCATCTTTACGGCGACACCAGATTTGTGCTCGACGATTTCGTATGGCATGATGCCGAGGTCTTTTTGGACTTCTTTGTCTTTGAACTTGCGACCAATTAGCCGCTTGACGCCATAGATAGTGTTTTTGGCGTTTGTCACACGCTGACGCTGTGCGACTTGACCGACCAGACGGTCGCCTTTTTTGTTGATGGCGACGACGCTTGGTGTCGTGCGGTTGCCTTCGGCGTTGGCGATAACTTCTGGCTTGCCGGCTACCATGTACGCAAACGCACTGTTGGTGGTACCGAGGTCAATTCCGATAATTTTTCCCATGATATGTTGTTCCTCCGTGTTATATATAGATTTTGCTTAAGGGGGACGATCTGGCACTCCTCGCAAGTGAGCGCCAGATACTGTGTCCAGTATAAGCAGTTGGCACTCTCATGTCAAGAGTGCCAACTAAGATTTTCGCCTCCGTTAGGCTGATGTTTTTCGCGTAAACACGTATGTCGCGACGGGCATAGCCACAACGATGATGCCGACCAGCCACAGCAGTGCAATCCACCACGAATCGCCGAGCGGCGTACCGATCAGCAGCGCACGATAGGTATCGACGATGTGGGTAATCGGCTGATGTTCAGCGAATCCGCGCAACCACGAGCTCATGGTTTCGGGGTCGACAAACGCGCTACTGGCAAATGTCAGCGGAAAGACTGTCACGAACGTCAGCCATTGTACGCCTTCGACACTCTTTGAAACGATGCCGAGGATAGCTGATAGCCACGAAAACGCCAGCGTCAGCAGCACCGTCAATAAAATCAGCAGCAACCAATCGACGAAGCTTGCATCGGGCCGAAACCCAATCACAAATCCAGCAACAATCAGAACTACTGCAGAAATCATATTGCGCAGCACGTCTGATACCACGTGGCCATTGAGCACGGCGATGTCACTCATCGGCAGGCTGCGAAAGCGATCGATGATGCCTTTTTGCAGGTCATTTGCCACCGCGATCGCTGTGGTCGTCGATCCAAACGCCAGGGTCTGGACGATCAGCCCAGCCATCAGATAATTCGTATAACTGTCGTCACTACCGACGTTGATCGCGCCCGAATAGACGGCGGTAAACAGCACCAAAAACATAATCGGCTGAAAAAATGTGCCCAGCAGCTGATCGGTATTGCGCAGTATGTGGCGCGAACTGCGCAAAATCATCACCCATGAATCACGCAGCGACGACACGATCGCCGGCTGTTTCGATACTTCGATATTTGTTGCCATGTTATGAATCCTTTTTGTCGGTTAGTTGTAGAAATACGTCGTCGAGCGTCGGTTTTTGGATTGCCATAGAAGCGATGTTGATCTTGGCGCGAGATAGCTTGGACAATACCTGTCGCACGTCGGCGTTGGTATCGTTGATCTTGATCGTCACGGTTAGTGATTTGTCATCGTCGCCAGTTAGCGATGATACGAGGAGTTTTTTCGCCGCATCATACGTCGCGATGTCGTCAAATGTCAGCTCGAGGCGATCATTACCGATCTTACTCTTGAGCTCTTTTGCGGTGCCTTCGGCGATAACTTTGCCGTGGTCGATCACCACGATCCGATCCGCCAGCTGATCGGCTTCTTCGAGATACTGCGTCGTGAGCAATATGGTCGTGCCCTGACTTTTGAGTTTTTCGATGATCTTCCACATCGCCAAACGACTGCGCGGATCCAGACCAGTCGTTGGTTCGTCGAGAAAAATCACCGGTGGCGTGGCAATCAAACTGACCGCGAGATCGAGTCGGCGACGCATACCACCCGAATATGTCTTGGCTGGCCGATCAGCGGCATCGACCAAGTCAAAATCGTGCAAGAGCTCGTCAGCTCGCTGACGGGCGCTGCGACTGGTCAACCGATACAGTAAGCCGACCATTTCTAAGTTTTCACGGCCAGTCAGTAGCTCGTCGACGGCGGCCGATTGTCCGGTCAGACCGATGACCGATCGCACCTCGTCCGGCTGGGTTTTCACATCGTAGCCATCGATTGTCAGCGTGCCGCTGTCATAGCCCAGTAGCGTACTGAGTGCGCGAACTGTCGTGGTCTTGCCGGCGCCATTTGGACCGAGTAACGCCACCATGCTGCCGCGCTTGACGCGAAACGAGACGCCTTTTAGGACACTGGTTTTACCGTATGATTTCTTGAGATTTTTGATAACAATTGCATCAGATGTAGCCATCGGGCGGTTCCTCGTACAAATGTACGCTCAGTTGATTTATTGCTTGGTGACACGGACCATGGCGTGACGAATCACGCGGTCGTGGAGTTTGTAGCCAGCTTGCAGCTCTTCGGCGATGACTTCGTGTTCTCCCTCGGAATCTTCATCGAATTGCACGGCTTGGTGCAACTCGGGGTCAAACGCCACACCGGCCGTCGCATCGATACGCTCGACGCCCAAATCAGCCAGCACACCGTCCAGTTGTTTGATCAATCCGCTTATACCACGCACCCACTGGTGTTCAGCGATGTCTTCGGGGATGTGAGCTATAGCGCGCTCGACGTTGTCGATCACCGGCAGCATCTGCATGGTTGCTTTTTCGGCGCCGACCGCCCGAGCATGGTCACGATCACGTTCAGATTGTTTGCGGTAGTTTTCGAAATCCGCGCGTAGTCGCTGAATATCGATAGTCAATTCAGCGATTTGCTGGTCTTTGGCGTCAGGTTTGTCGGTCTTTTTTGGCATCGTTATAACATCTCCTCTAGTTTAGTTCCGGCATGGCTGACCAGGCGCATGGTGCGGGCGTAATCCTGGCGCGTCGGGCCGAGCACGCCGATATAGCTCTGGTCACTGAATGGTGAGCGGAATTTGCTAATAATTAGTGTTGAGCCGCTAGTTTTGCCGACCGGGTTTTCGGCACCGATGTATACATTCAGCGGTTCGTTTGGTGCGGCTTCGCGTAGCCACGGCTCGAGGTTATCGAGCAATCGCGCGACTTGTTGCGCGTGATCGCCGATCAAAAACTCCGGCTGCGAAAACAAATTGCCTATACCGTTGAGATACAGTTCGTCGCCGATCGTCGCTAGCCCCAAGTTGTGCGTCAATTCGACGAGGCTATCGACGGCGCCGCGGATGGCGCGATCCGCCCGGCTGGTGTGCGACGACACGCGTGCGTCGATAGCGCGGGCGCCACGCGTCAGCTTTGGCGTGTCGGCCATCTCGGCGGCGGTCAGTGTGTTGACGTACATGCGGTAACCTTTGTCGGTGGGGATACGACCGGCGCTGGTGTGCGGCGCTTTGATCAGGCCGGCTTCTTCCAGTTTGGCCATCTCGCTCCGAATCGTCGCGCTCGACACGCCGAATAGCTTGGCCAACGTCACGCTGCCGACCGGCGACGCGATCTCGGCATACTGCTCGATGATGGCAGCCAATATCTGGGCTTGTCGTTCTGTCATATTACTCGACAGTATAGCGTAATTTGGCACTCTGCGTCAATGAGTGCTAAGAGTGTTGCCACTGCCTGTACTGCTCGAGAATATGTTCGACGACTTGATCGAGATTGTACTGCGAAGTATCTATCACTAAATCGTAATTATCAGCAACAGCGGGGTCAATATCATATAGCTTTTTGTAACGCTTATTCTCGCTGGCCAGACGAGCATCGAGCTGCTTGGCATATTCGTCCACAGACTCAGGCACCTCTTCGTTCGCATCGCGTCGTTCGTGCATCTGATCGATTATCCGCTGTGCGGCAATGGTCGTCGGCAAATCCAAATATACTTTGAATGATTTCGACATCCAATGCCATGCCGTACGTGAATCAATTACCTTTCGATTGTCGTGTTCGCCTATTTCACGTAATCTTTGATCAACCAAATGATCGATCGTGGCGTCTTTTTCAGCTGCAACGTTAGCGTCTAGCACATTTTGTGACTGCTCGGCTGCGATAGTTCGAAACAAGTCTCCTGACGAAAAGTGGTCGTACCCTAGTTTCTTAGCTAATAGCTTGGCAGTTGATGACTTTCCGCTACCTAACTTGCCTGCAATGGTTATGATGTCTTTTTTCATATACTTCCTAATCTCTTTTTAGCATGACTGTAAATGCTTCTGACGGTATGTCTACTTTACCAAATCGCTTCATGCGTTGCTTGCCTTTTTTTTGCTTGGCGAGGACTTTTTTCTTGCGCGAGACGTCGCCGCCGTAGAGACCTTTGGTGACGTCTTTGCGATAGGCCGAGATGTCTTCGCGGGCGATGAACTTACCGCCGATGCCAGCCTGCAAGGCGACTTGGAAGCTCTGGCGCGGGATGACATCTTTGAGTTTGCCGACGATCTCACGGCCGAGCGATTGCGATTCGCTGCGGTGCGCCATGACGCTGAGTGCGTCGACCATCTCGCCGGCGACGTAAAAGTCCACGCGCACCAAGTCTTCTTCGTGATAGCCAGCTAGTTCGTAGTTGAAGCTGCCGTAGCCGCTGGTCACGCTCTTGAGCTGGTCGTAAAAGTCCGTCAAGAGGTTTGCGAGCGGCGCTTCAAAACTAATCAACGCGCGCTCGTCGATGTAGCTGAGATTTTTTTGCCGACCGCGTTTACTGACAACCAATTGGATGACCGCGCCAACATACTCGCTCGGTACGATGATCTCGCCGTTGATCCATGGCTCACGGATTGCTGCGATATTCGTCCGGTCCGGTAATTCGCTGGCCGATTTGATATCGAGTTCGCTGCCGTCGTTCATCGTCACTTGATAGTCGGTCGATGGATTCGTAACGACGAGATCCAGATTGTATTCGCGCTCCAATCGCTCGCGGATAATATCCATATGTAGCAAACCGAGAAAACCGATGCGTACACCAAAGCCGAGCACCGGCGAGTTTTCTGGCTCGAATTGCAGCGCACTGTCACTCAAGCTAAGCTTTTCGATGGCATCTTTGAGATCATTGTAGTCTTCGTTCGACACCGGAAAAAACCCCGCATAGACGAACGGTTTAATTTCTTTGTATCCGGGTAGTGGTTGAACGCTCACGTTTCAATCACCTCAAACTCACCTTCGCGAATTCGTACTGTCGGGACATTCGGAAACATATTCGCAAGCTCGTCAGTTCGCTTAACACTCCGCGACTCTTTATGGTCGTCAGCATCATAGTGGACCGCCAAGTTTATGGGTAAAACTGCCAACCCTTGTTTAATGCTTTCGTGGCCCAGAAAATGCTCCGAGAGATAGTTCGCACCAGCAGACGATCCAATGTGGACTTTGTCTTTGAGCAACGACATATAGTCATCGAGTGGTTGAATATTTCTTAATAACACCGCAGTGGTCCCGCCATGAACATAAACGACATTTGCCCACGCCATGACTTCCTGATAATTATCGAGTGTCACAAGCTTACGTTCAACCGTTGGAAAATGTTCAGCAAACCACGGTTGGTAATCATCAAAACGCTGCTGCATACTTTCCAAACCACTGGCAAAATACACATCAGCAAGTTTGATAGAATCAAGCCTTGAATACAGCTCTTCGTGTAGTTTTCTCGCAAAATCAGGCATTTTGCGATCAGCACCACCGCATAGAATATATGTTCCCACTATAACTGCTCCTTCGTCACATGTTTTTTCAACGTCACCGTATCGCCTACTTTCGCATCACGAGTCGTTTTGAGGTTAGTAACGATGTAGCCGATTTCGCCGGTCGCGAGACTCGGGTCGGCGGTCATCGTTGGACTCAGGTGACCGACTTCCAGCGCCAGCCCATTCGCGCCCGTGGCCATCATGTGAATCTGCGCGCCTTTTACGATCTCACCATCGACCACGCGCACGTACAGGATGACGCCGCGATAATCGTCGTAGTAACTATCGAATATCAACGCCCGTGTCGGGTCGTCTGTCTGACCAGTCGGTGCTGGTACGCGCTCGACGATGGCGTCCAGTACTTGCTCGACGTTTTCGCCTGTCTTGGCACTGATCTTGATAATGTCGGATTCATCGCAGTCCAACAAACTGATAACTTCCAGTGACACCCGCTCGACATCCGCCGCTGGCAAATCGACTTTGTTGAGCACCGGGATGATCGTCAGGTCTTGCTCCATGGCCAGATAGACATTTGCCAGTGTCTGCGCCTGGATACCCTGGCTGGCATCGACGACCAACACAGCGCCCTCGCAGGCTTGCAGACTGCGCGAGACTTCGTAACTAAAATCAACATGTCCGGGTGTATCGATCAGGTTCAAATCAATTCCCTGGTACTGCATACGGACCGGCGCGAGCTTGATGGTGATGCCTTTTTCTTGCTCGAGCTCCATGCTATCAAGTAATTGACCGCGCTTCATATCGCGCTTTTCGACCGTGCCGGTCATCTCCATCATGCGATCGGCCAGTGTCGATTTGCCATGATCGATGTGGGCGATGATACAAAAATTGCGAATCTGCTGCATACTAACGCCGCCTCGCAAAGATCACTGTACTGATCCGCGCCATGACTTGTTTGGCTTCGACCAGCCCCATCTGCGCCGAAATCAACACGTATACGATGCCGCTGACAGCCACGATGGCCGCAAACTTTGGTATGGTCGAACTGAGGCTGAGGTCGTCGCGCTCAAACTGCAGTAGCTGTACTGTCGTATAGGTCGCTAATGCCATAAATCCAGCCGCGCTGGCCATCCGCCCGATCGCACTGATAAATGGCATGTCGATCAAACCACCAGGCAGTCGCCGCTGGATGATAGCCAACAATACGATAACTTCGACGACAGCGACGATCGACTGAGCGTAGGCCAGTCCGTAAGCTCCCATGTTGAGGCTCATCGTGAACCAGATCGCTAGCGCGACATTGAGGCTGATGGCAAAAATCGAAACATACAACGGCGTCTTTGTATCCTGCTGGGCATAAAAACTGCGCGAAGCGATGTGATAAATCGTCCGGAACAGCATTGCTATCACCAATGCACCCAAGATACCAGCGATCAATGGATCACCACCCTTTTTGATAAAGCTGACCACGTACCCGCGGGCGAGGAAGGTAATCACGGCGATTGGCAGTGCAATCCAGACGATCACCCGGATGGCTTGCTGCAACTCTTTGCGAAATAAGTCTTTGCGGTCTTCGTTGAGACGCTCGGTCAGGCTCGGGAACACAGCTGTCGAAATCGCCACACCGACCAAGTTGACCGGCATCATGTGCAGCACCGACGCCTGGTCATACGCACGCACCGTACCGCTGGCCATGCGTGACGCTAGGTTGGTCTCGACGAAACCGACCATGTAGTCCATGCCCTGATCGAACGACCTCGCCGGCAGTAGCCGCAATACATCGCGAAATCCGCGGTTACGCCAAAAGACTTTGAACTGATAATCAAACCCGAGCCCGATGAGGCCGATCGAGCTGACTACCAACTGCAAAGCCGCCCCGAGCACCACGCCGAGTGCTACGCCCATGATGCCGCCGGCGAAGACTTCTTGGCCAAAGATCGAAATGCCATCCGTGAAATACAATGCGCCAATAATAATACCGATGTTGTACATAGCCGGCGCCAGCGCATAAAACGTATAGCGCCCGACCGCCTGCTGCATACTGGCGATGACGGTCGCGATCGCAAATAGAAATGGATTGACGGCGATGACGCGCATCAAACTAGTCGCCAGCTGCAAGCCTTCTTCATCAAATCCCGGGCTGATCAGGTAGACGATTTGCTCGGCAAAAACCATGATCAATATCGTCGCCACAAACGTCACCAGGGCCATAAAGTTGATCATGCTGGTGCTCAGTTGCCAGGCGGATTCTTTGTTGCCGGTCGACAGGCGTTTGGTGAACACCGGGATAAATGTCACGCTGAGCGCTCCGGACACCAGGATAAAGAACATAAAATCCGGCACCTTAAACGCCGCCGTATAAGCGTCGATCGCTACCGGATAGGTATCGAGATAGAGCGAGTTCAGCAAACGATCTCGGTACAGCCCCAGCAAGCTGCCGACCAGCAGCGAGCCAGACAAGAGCCAAGCGGCTGAGGATACACTCAGCCGCTGATTAGCCCGGGAGACGACTCGCGATACACGTCCCATGCATGCTACCTACGCTGCGTGCAGCATAGCCTCCTTTGGTAGTACGGCGTCTTTGAGCACCAGGGCGGCTTGTTCTTCGTCCAGAGTTTCTTTTTCGAGCAACTCGTCGACCAGTTTGTCGAGTACCTCACGGTTGGTTTTGTCGGTAATCACCAGCTCGGCGCGCTTACTAGCTTCGCGCATCAGCTCGGCGACTTCATCGTCGATCAATTTTGCGGTCTCGTCGCTGTACGGACGTTCGTGAGTGATTTTGTCGAACACCATGCCGCCGTTGTCTTCGTGGAAGACTTGGTCGCGGAGCTTCTTGCCCATGCCTTGTTCGATCACCATATCCCGAGCGATTTCGGTGGCTTTTCGCAGATCGCTACCCGCACCCGTCGTTATGCCGTCGTCGCCGTACAGGACTTTTTCGGCGATCCGGCCACCAAGTGCGCGGGCCAAGATGTCTTTGAATTCGTACACGTTCGTGTAGCTCTTGTCTTCGGGCGGCAAGAACCACGTCACGCCACCGGTGCCACCGCGCGGAATGATAGTGACCTTGTGCACTGGATCGCTGTCTGGCAACACGTGACCGACCAACGCATGACCGGCTTCGTGGTAGGCGGTCATTTTCTTTTCGGCTTCGTTCATGACTTTGGCTTTACGCTCTGGCCCGATGGCGACTTTTTCGAATGCTTCAGTCAAATCATGATTCGAGATCTCTTTGGCGTCACGACGCGCTGCGATGATGGCGGCTTCGTTTGCGATGTTGGCTAGATCCGCACCGCTGCTACCGGCAGTTTTGGCTGCCAGTTTATCCAAGTCAACGCTACCATCGATTGGTTTTTTCTTGAAGTGAACCTTGAGAATCGCTTCACGGTCTTTACGCTCTGGCAACGTGATATTGGTGCGGCGATCGAATCGTCCTGGTCGGAGCAGGGCAGGGTCGAGCACGTCAGCTCGGTTAGTCGCTGCCAGCACGATGACGTTGGTGTCGGTCTCAAAGCCGTCCATCTCGGTCAAGATTTGGTTGAGCGTCTGCTCGCGCTCGTCATGACCGCCGCCCATACCGCTACCGCGTTTGCGACCGACCGCATCGATCTCGTCGATAAAGATAATACACGGCGCATTCTTTTTGGCTTTGGTAAATAGGTCGCGCACCCGGCTGGCACCGACGCCGACGAACATCTCAACGAATTCAGAACCACTGATGCTAAAGAACGGCACATCAGCCTCGCCTGCTACCGCCCGAGCCAGCATAGTTTTACCAGTACCCGGATTACCGACCAGCAGGACGCCTTTTGGAATCTTGGCGCCGAGTTGTTTGTATTTTTTCGGGTGTTTCAGGAAATCAACCACTTCTTCGAGGTCTTGTTTGGCCGCATCATTACCGGCGATGTCTGCGAATTCGACTTTTTCTTTGTCGATGCCGTATAACTTGGCTTTCGATTTACCAAAGCCCATCGCTTGGTTGTTCTGCCCCTGCGCCTGACGCATCATGTACATGAAAAACGCCACGATCAAGATGACCGGAACGAAGATCAATGCCAATTGCCACAGCGTCTCGCCAGTCTGCGACGGCGCGCTGGCGACGACTTCAGTGGCGCCTGGTTCCAGACCCTGCTCTTGCAGGTTACCTTCTTGCTTGTATGACTTTTGGCTCGGCTCGTCTTCACCATCGCGGGTCACGAGGACCTCATTACCTTGGACCTCGAGCTTGGCAATCTGGCCATCATTTGCCTCACGGATGACATCGCTGATCGCCACATCGTCGAGCTGGGCTTCTTGGGAACTAAACGCCCAAAACAAGCCGATACCGACGGCGATTACGATCCAAAATAGCGCCATGCGCACGTTGTTATTCATCTTTTCACTACCCTTTGGGGCCTTTTTCTTCGGCATGCCTACAGTCTGTCCTTTCGATTACGATTCTATACAGTCGCATTAATCAGTTAGATCTATTCTACCACCTCTGGTCAGGCCGTGGCAACAAAACCACGGGCCGAAAGCTGCAATCGAACCCCCGGTGCGATGTCGTAGCTGCGACCAGCTCGGCCGGTTTTGAGCATCAGTAGAAATTGTTCGGCTTGCGGCATGGTGAGTCCGTAGCGATATTTGATGATTTCGCGGGCAATGCGCGGTTCGATCATGGCGTAGGGATGTCGGCAATCGCCAAATTGGTTGATGACGCGGTCGATTTCGCGGTCGATATCATGACGTAGTTGTAGCTGACGTTGACGTAGTGCCACTAGTTGCTGCCGCGCGTCATCATCGAGTCGCATGACGTTACCGCGCATCGCGTTGCGCAGATACATATCGTTCCGGTTGGTTGCGTCTTCGACCCATTCCAGCCTATGCTCCAGTGCGTACTGGTAGATTTTTGATTTGCGCCACCCCAGCAGAGGCCGCGCCAATCCGTCCCGTGCCAGCACGGCAAGTCCACGCCAACCCGTGCCGCGCTCGATATTGATCGCCAGCGAACCAATCACATCATCCAGATGATGCGCCGTGACAACGTCGGCATCAAATTTTTTGGCTTGTTCGAGCAAGAAATCGTAGCGGCCATCACGCGCCGTATCCTCGCTAGCCGATTCATCGAGTTGTAGCGCTACCTGCACGTAGGGCAATCCATACTTCTGCGCCAGCGCTTCGACAAACCGCGCATCGGCCGACGATTCCTGCCCACGAATACCATGGTCGACATGCGCCACCACCAAGCGATCATCGCCGCGCGCCAATATGTCGAGCAACACCACCGAGTCCACCCCGCCACTGACGGCAACAATTCGATTCATGCTACCAATCTAACCGTTTGCCCAGCCACACCGCTAGCCAGATGCCGACGAATCCGCCGATCATCGCTGTCAAAATCGACGTCAATCCGAACGAGTTGTAGTCGCCCCACAACCACGGCACAATCGCCCCTACGGTCATCCCGCCGATCGCTCCGAACATGGCTGTGCGTTTACTAATCATGTGTATAGTATACTAGTTTCCATGAAAGAGCGTTTAGTGATTGTGGATGAAGATGACAGTCCAGTCGGCGTAGCGACTCGCGAAGAAGCCTGGCAAAATGGTTTGATACTGCGCCATGCATACTGTGTGTTACGCGACGCGGACGGTAATTTTTTACTTCAACAACGAAGTCAATCTAAGAAAACTAATCCTGGCAAGTGGACTTGGGCGGCGACTGGGCATGTCGACGAAGGCGAAACATACGAAGTCGCTGCTCCTCGAGAGATGCTAGAGGAGATTGGTGTGCAGGTTCCGTTAACTTTTGTGGGCAAGATTCGCTTGTCACACCCGAATCCGTTTGGTGTTTTGAACGCCTTTGTCGGTGTGTTTACAGGTGTCATCAATCAAAACACTCCTATCACTGTCGATCCCGGCGAGGTCGAAACGACACGCTGGATTAGCCCCGATGAACTTCGCAAAGAAATCACCGAACACCCAGAAAACTTCAGCTACAACATGCGGCGTACGTACGAAGAGTTTTTCGCCTCACATATACCGCGTTGAGCCGAATGGGATTTTGGCGTGTAAAAACGCGTTCGTCTGTACAGTGTTGGCGCTGACGATCGTCCGGGTGCCATAGCGTTGATTGATGTCGTCGACGGCGCTGGTGACGGCGCGCTCGCGGGCCAGTTCGTCGCCCCACAGATACAACTGGCTGTCGTCAGGTTCAGATAGTTCGTAGCAAGTAACGCCGATTTCTTTGAGCGGGTAGGGCGCGTCGACAAATAGTTGCCGGGCGATTTCATAGATCGCTTGATTGGAAAAAAACGGCGTCGGCATCATGATGCGTTTGTGCCAATAGCTCCCCCGCCAGCCGCGACCAGCATGGTCGTAACTGCGAGCATGGACGCGGACGCCGCGCGCTACCAACCCCTGCGAACGGACTTTCCAGCCAACTTCTTCGCAGAGATGATGGAGGCGCTGCAGCACAGCGTCGGGCGGCAGTTTGTACTGCTCCAGTACGTACTGTCGACCGGCCGAGCGCAGTGGGTGATCGACTTTGTCGACTTCCCAACCGCGCAGTCGCTGATGCCACTTGGTGCCGTCGATACTCTTGAATACAATTCGTCGCAGCGTTTCTTCGCTGGCATCGAGAAACTCCAGCGGTGTCATGATGTCGACCGCTTCGAGTCTGGCGCGATTGCGACGTGCGATGCCTGTGATGTCTTCGAGGTCGAGTCCGGCGAACACCTCACGAACGTTGTCCTGGGTGATAACATCCAGACCGTCGGGTTTGTGTAGACCCGCAGCGGTCTTGGCCAAAAACCGATTGGTGCTGATGCCGACATTGCAGCGCATGGCGCAGCCGACTTCGTCGCGCAGGCGTTGCTTAATTTCGTGTCCAATCTCGACGATATCTCGCGCCTGCGTAGTGCTCGTCGCCTCACCAAAATCAATCACGCCCTCGTCGATCGACTTCATGCGGATATGCGCCGAGTAATCGCCCATGATGCGCATCAGCTGATGATAGACGTACTTGTATTTTGCCGGGTCGCTTTCGAGCCACACCAGGTCAGGACACAGCTTACGGGCTTCTTTGACACTCATGCCGAGTTTGACGCCGCGAGCCTTTGCCTCATAGCTGGCCGTGATGATCATGGTGTGCTCAGTGCGCCGATTAATGATCGCCACCGGCCGACCGCGCAGTCGTGGCCGCGCCTGCTGCTCGACGGTCGCAAAGCAACTATTGAGATCGATGTGCATGACACTTGGTTGAGCGAAATTGTGCTGCGACTGAGCACGGAGACTCGGCGTCTCATCCGAGCGACATCTGCAGCCCGCATTGTGACGGGCGCAGAGGCCCCGCTCACAATCCGGCGCGAAGCCGTCCGAGGATGAGGTGTCGAGCGACGTGCGAGACGTGCTACCCATCATGCTCCGCCTCCATCACCAACTTCCATACCAACCGTTCGGCATCAAATTCCAGCCGATAATCCGCCTCACCGTCCGTCACATCGAACATGTGCACCATGCGTTTCCCCTGCGTCGTCGGATGACGCAGCCCGATCTCTGTTACTGTGACCTCTCGCCCATTTGCCCGGCGAAACCGCACCGGCTCACACATCGTCCGTCCCGGCCGAAACACCGCCACGACGTCTACCTGCTCATTCAAGAATTGCTCATCATTCATGTAGAAAATACCTCGATATTAGTAGTTCGAGAAACGATTTCCTCATGGTTCGCCCGTTTTTTAGTCCGTTTCTAACCAAAACCCGTAGACGATGATGATCCACTGGCGAGGGACGCTTACCTAAGGTAGGGCAGTGTGTATCGCCGGGAAGTACCTCTAGTATAACACTATTTTGCCCGAGAGTAGTGTATGCTAGGAAGTAATATGGCCAGTATCTTTCGATCGATCATCACTGCTGGACGTGATCGACAGCTGCGTGATATTGGCGCCCTGCGCACCTACAATCTGGTGGTGGCAGCCGTCCACGCTGGGCTGCTGTACATGTTTATGCAGATCGACATGAGTCGGCCAGTCACCATCCTGGCCATCGAGTCCCACGCCAGCACCGAAGGCGTCATCCAAACCGCCACCGACACCGTTCTAACCGTTGATATCTTTGTCATCATCGCTAGCTACCTGGGTATCGCTATCACCGCCCACCTACTGGTCGCGACCGTGCTGTGGAAGCGCTACGTCAGTTACCTCAAACAACATCGCAATCCACTGCGTTGGATCGAATACTCACTGTCGTGCTCACTGATGCTCGTCGCGCTGGCATTGGCCGTCGGCATGGCCGATTATGCCCT
>JAUIGH010000005.1 GCA_030429935.1 bacterium
TCCATGGTGTCGTCGTCCAGGCCAGAAGGTGCATAGCTTTTTCACCCTCTATAAGCTCTTTGACCTTTGTTTCAATCTCATTTATATTTCGGCTCATTATCTCATCGCGATCAATATTGTCACCTGTCGTATCATCAATGTCCCAATGAACAACGTTATCGCCACTTAGCCATTCTGGCGAATCATCCTCGCCAGTAATGTCCACAATAAGGTCATATTTTTTTATGTCATCTGGTTTTAATTGTGTGCGAGATGCATCACTAATATCAATTTCATAATCTTTTTGCAAAAACTCCTTCGCTCGCCCCTGATGCCCAACTTGGAATGCTTTCATAGCCTCACTATATGTTTTTGCATCTGGATGAATAGTGTCTACGGCCACGCCTGCAGATTCAGCATTGTTTGAATTAGTAAATTGATTGTAAAGAGCTTTTGCTATTTGTGAACGATTTATGTTGGCATAGCATACGAATAAGACTTTCGCACCTTTCTTTAATGGTTCGCGAGTGTTCTCATTACTTTTTAACTTAAACTTTACATACACACTCGGCTCGGTCACATCCTGATACGCGCCGGCGTCCATGGTGACTTCGGCCTTGCTGAGCGGCGTGCCGTCGAGCGTACAGTACATCAGGACTTTTTCGCCCTCGTAGATTTTGCCTTTTTCATATAGTTCTTTGAACGCCCACCAAATCGATTCCATGTAGTCTTTGTCCATGGTCTTGTACGCACCCTGGAAATCCACCCAGCGTCCGATGCGATCGACTGTATCTTCCCAGGCGCTGCTGGTTTCGAGCATATTCTCGCGCGTAGCGTTGATGTATTTTTCGATACCGTAATCGATGACTTCTTGGCGACTGTGGATACCGAGTTTTTTCTCGGTAAATCGCTCGGCTGGTAATCCATGCGCGTCCCAGCCCCACACGCGCTCAACGCGCTTGCCTTTCATCGTCTGATACCGCGGCACAGCGTCTTTGACGATACTACTCAGCAGCGTACCGTGGTGCGGCACACCACTGATAAACGGCGGCCCGTCATAAAACACATAGCCGTTGTCTTTTGGTCGCTGTTCAACCGATTTCTCAAATGTCTTATCCTGCTTCCAGCGCTGCACCCAATCTTTTTCATACTCCAGCGCTCGCCTGCGTGTACCGTGTTTGAATTTCATGATTTTTCTCCTGTAATTATCGTTAGTAGTTCGGGGAACGCATCTGTCTGCAGGTCATGATAGCTAAAATGGCCTTTACCATCATACTGATGGTGCTGTACGTCGCGCACTGACTCCAAAATCTGCTTGGTTGATTGCTGCACATCGCTATCGTCATCACTCGAAACTAATAAATGGATCTCGTTTGCGCGACTTGAAAGTTCCGGATCAATATCAAAATCAAACATGTCCGTAGTCTGTTCACGAGCAGGGTCTAACCATGGAGCGACCAAAATGACTTTACCTACGCGAATTTCTGGATTTTCGCTCAAATAGCGAACCAAAAATCCAGCTCCACAACTATAACCGACGAGAATCATTTGCTCATTGAGTGGCAGATACCGCTCGAGCTCGATGAGCCATTTCTCATACGTAGGCTTGTATGCTTCATAAACTTCTGGAGTGTGTGCCTCCCAGCCTTCGATCAATAGTTGCTTTTGCAGCCATGGTAGCCAGTGCGAGTTGCTGAGACTCGGAAATTCAGGCGAGCGATATTCGTTTTCATAACATGTGCCATGAAGTATGATCGCTCGCTGCCGAGCGTGGTGTTTGAATTTCATAGTTCCTCCTCTATTTGGTATTTCCAGCCCGGCTTCCAGGCACCAGTTTTACGCCAGTTTTCATTGATCGCTTGCTGCCATGTTTTGCCCCGTAGCAAGACTTCGAGCGCTAACTGCGGCGCTTCGTGTGCAACAATCGCAATATGCTTGCCCGAATAATTTACTCGCAACATGTCCAAAAAATCTCTCATACGCGCTTCGACATCTTCGTAGCTTTCGCCATCTGGAAATGGCTCGCTGACAAAGTCGGCCATCGTCTCCTTGAACATATGTTTTTTGCCATTGTATTCACCGTAATTCGCTTCCCGCAAGCGCTTATCAATCACAATTTCATGTGTATTTCCAAACCCAAGCCGTGCCGAATCAATCGCCCGACCGAGGTCAGAGCAAAACACAATCTCGAAGCTATTGTCGCTGATCTGGTTTGGCAATTCCGCGGCTTGCTGCGCACCTAGCTCGGACAATTCGCCAGGCAACCAGCCGGTCGCTCGCTTGGTTTCATTATCGCTCGTCGTACCGTGGACAAAATAGGTGATTTGTATCATTTTGTCTCCTTCCAAAACACTCGATACTCGCTCGCTTCGTGATAACCCAACTCGCGATACCGATTTAGTAGTTGATCATTGCTCGGATTTGTGTACACGATAATGTCTTCGTGACCTCGGTCTTGAGCGATATTTCGTGCTGCAGCGTCGAGCTCGGCAGCCGCTTGCTCGGCCTGCCCGTTAGACGGATCGACACAAAATCGTAGCAACCAGCAGCTGTGTGGATTGTCCATTATCATCACCGTGCCAACGACGACGTTGTCAATTTCGCACACTAACAGATCACCAGCTTTGGTTGTCGCTTCAAGTTTCTCGGCGGTATCGCGTGACGGATCGTATTTGCCACCGTATGACGCACTGTTTTTGTACAGAGTAACCACCTGCTCAAAATCTCGGTTTTCGTAGTTACGAATCATGCCTTTGACTCCTCGTGATGCTTGGCTGGATCAAACGCTGGGCCGCAGCTGACGATCATATCGAACTCGCCGCCCCAGCGAAATCGCTCTAGCGGCGACAGATACATGACGTCGCCCTCGGCCAATTCTCGTCGCTGTTCACCGCGCACCTCGAGCCACCCGGTGCCGCTGATGATGACGGCCATCTCGTGCGCTTCTTCGTTGTACGCCCAAGCCCGCGCCGGATACTCGCCACGAATCGATATCTTCGCCACATCCACTTGATCGCTAGTGGCGTACGAGCGTCCGTAACAGACATCGCTGTTGCGGAATTCTTCGCCCTCGGTGTCGCGCCAGTATCTCATCGATCCGCCCCCCGCACCATCTTGACGATTCGCATCGGGGTTTCTTTGTACGACTTTTCGCTGCCTGGTACGACTCGAAATCCGCATTTTTCATAGAATTTTCTCGCCCTGGCATTGTGAGCGGCGACCCACAGAAACTGTTCGTTCTCACGGCCCAGCCAATCGATGGCCGGTTCTGCTAGCTTCATCGCTAGCCCGCTGCCGTAATCTGCTTTGTCGATGTATAGTCCGCATATCTCAGGCGCCTCGTCACGCCTGGCATCGACAAAGCCGGCGATCCGACCAGTTTCATCCGTGGCGATTCGTAAGTAGTAATCAGGATTTTCAGAGGCTTCTCGGATGAGCGTTTCTCGAAACTCCACGCCTTTTGGCGACAGCATGCCGTTTGCCATATACTCTTCGACCCATTCTCGCGAGATGTCGGCCGCCTCGTCAGGGTATGCATCGAGCCATGATTGGCGGTGCATGGCGATCAATCCATCGCGATCATCGACGGTTGGCTGCTTGACGGTGTACGTATGAACCACGCCTGCTCCAAACAAAAATCCCTTCCTAGCTACTGGAATCCGCCTAGGGCTAGAGCGGACGGTACCATCCAGTTTCTAAGAAGAGATTCTTAGCACTTCATTTATCTTTTACGCAGATTCACGGGAGATTCTACTGGGGCATACACCTGTTCTTTCTCCGACTCGTGGGTGATAGCCACTCATACGTCGTATACGCAGTATACTCCTCTGTTAGCTCCATCGTCAACTGGTGACGATATTTGCTTATGTATATTTTATGTGATAAAAGTATTGACATAATCATCATAATTTGATATAGTTGTAGCCATAAGCCGCGAACGTGTGCGTGGAGCACACCGAAGTACGGCGTATATCAAGTCGTAATTAGTAGAGGAGAGACCTACTATGAAGACCACTCATATCGTACTCGGTGCCGTATTGACACTCAGTGCTATAACCGCTGCCGTCGCACCTGCTGCGCAGACAGCCGCAACCAACTCATGTAAAACCAATCCATTCCTGCGCATCGTCGGTGCTGCCGGCCAAGTCGTAGAAATGGGCGCCAACCACAACTGTTCTGTACAGCCTGTTTGCACGCACGGTGGTGCTCACGCATCATTCTTGAACATCCGTGGCGCGGCAGGACAAACTGTTCAGATGGGTGCGCAAACTGCCGGATCACACAATGATTGTGATGACACATCTGAGCCTATCGACGATCACGACTATTGCGACACCAATGCATACCTCGATATTCGTGGTGCTGCAGGTCAAGTTGTCCAGATGGGTGCTGGCGCCACAGACTGTGACGACGAGGAGCCAGAAACGCCAGTCGAAGAGCCAGAAACTCCGATTGAGGAGCCAGAAACTCCTGTCGAGGAGCCAGAAACGCCAGTCGAAGAGCCAGATAATCCTGAGACAGAAACTCCTGTCGAAGAAGAAGCTGACGACGAGACTGAAGTTGAAGTCAAAACAGCCTCGACTGAAAAAGTCACCAAACTGCCAACCACAGGTATCGACTTCAGCGGTCTGCTGATCGGCCTATCAGGTGCAGTCGCAGCTGGCGCTGTGTACGCGGTGAGCTTCTTGCGACGACAATAGTCGATCGACCAGGATCACACCACACGAAAACCGCTCGTATCAACTCGGGCGGTTTTTGACTGTAATCGTTGACATACGGTATCATATACTTTATAATATACCTATTATCACCGGTGGGATAATGCGAGAAAGACTATTGGTATGAACCAAGCCGACACAGACCAGATCTACATCCTCGACGCTGCCTACACCGACGAGCCAGGCATCGCCGCCCTGCCCGAAACCGGTACAGAAGTGCTAGTGCCCCTGCTGGTGACTCTGGCCCTCGCCTATCTGACATACCTCATCGTGCTACGCTACCAACGCAGCACCTAGCAGCACATCACCACAACCACTTGCGGCGCTTGACGAAATCGTGACTCAGCCACCAGTCGGTGATACTCCATTCGCGTCGGCTGAGCGCAGCCACCCAGATGACCACGGCGTAAATCAAATGGTCGTCGATGATCGGGTTGTTTTCCAGTGGCAATAGCGCCGCCCACATCAGTACTAATAGAACTGTCGCGCTAATTGCAGCGATACGAAGCCCGATTCCGAGGATGAGCGCTAGGCCGATGCCGAGTAGACCAAACATAAACAGCCAATCCACCCATGCCATGCCAGCCAGACTGGTAAATACGCTCGCAAACGGGCTGTCGGGGTTTACACCGAACTGCAAAAAACCACTGGTTGGCGAGCCGCCACTGATCCAGGCGTTGCCTGATTCGGTCGCGTAGCCCAGTCCGAACGTCTTATCTAAAAATGCCCACAAAAATACGAATCCGATCATTATTCGCGCTAGTGCCAACATGTGCCAAGCGTTTTTATAAGTTGGATGTTTTTTCATGTAATGCCCCTTTTTTGGTTACTGTCGTTCATCTGGTAATTGAATTTACGAAAACAGTCCTTCACCATATTTGATGATGATGGCAGCGATGACGGCTATGATCAGCGTCCACATAGCGAGTTTATCGAAATCTTTTTCGATCCAAGTATGAAGCGTTTTCTGGATGCGCTTTGGGAAATACAAATTATTTTCTCGGATGTTATAGCGCGTGATCGCGAACCAGACTAGCGTCGTGGTCAATGTGACGAGTAGGCACCACGGACAGAGTGCACCGATAATGAAATAGCTCACACCGAGGAGATATAGCGCAAATAGAAATCCAAGCGTATAAAATATCTGTGCCGTCGCCATGAACCAACGCGGAAACACGATGCCCGCCAAGCCCGCAACTGCCACGGTGATGACTACTGGTTCTGCGATCATACCAAGAAAACTATTAGGAAATCCAAACAAATACGCCGACTCGTGCAAGCCCACCGTCGCACAGTTGAGCACGATATTCACACTACACGCCAGGACCGCGTCAGGATTACGGGCTAATTCAACCGCTTCGACGCTGAGGACAAACGATGCGATTAAACTGGCGATCGAACCGACCAACATGCTACCGAATATCCAGCGATTATCACGCAGCTTCTTGTCGCGGTGGGTAAAAAAATCAATCAATTTACGCATAATAACTCACTTCGCTGATCGTCGGCAACGGTGTGCCGCGCCAATGGTTTTGCAATTGACCATCGTCGGACAGAGCGATAATCGTCGGGTACTCGACGACGTCGTAGACGCGCGCAAAATCAGCGCCTTCGCGGGTATCTGGGTCCATCGTCTCGAGCTGTCGGCCGGTTTGGCGCGCAAAATCGCGCAGATAATCCGAGACTTGCCGGCCATGATCTGAGGCCTCGCGGTACAATACGACGACTCTCATCCGGCGTTCTCCTCGTCTTTTTGCTGACGCTTGGTTTCGAGTATGTTGACGAAATCATCCAACGTCCGAAAATCGTGAAACACGCTGGCAAATCGGACATAGGCGACTTCGTTGACATCAGCTAATTTATCGAGCACGATCTGACCGATGGCACGCGACGCGACTTCGTTTTCACCCAGGTCATACACCTGGTCTTCGATGTCGTTGATGATTGACTCGACTTCCATCTCAGATTCAAAAAATTTCCCGACCGAACGGTGTACAGCAGCGGCGAGTTTGTCGCGGTCGAACAACTCGCGCGTGCCATCGCGTTTGACGACGGCGATATTGCGCCGTTCGATGCGTTCATAGGTGGTAAAACGGTGGCCGTCTGATGTCTCGCGGCGACGGCGGATCGCCAAACCGTCGGTCGATTCGCGTGATTCCAAGACGCGGCTGTCACCGATCTTGTAGTTATTCGTCATCGACACGCCTCCTAGTCTTCGCTGTCTTGCTTTTTCTTGCGGCGACGCAAAAATGCCGGCGTATCGTCATCGTCGTCGTTGGTGCTGGTGTCCGGTTCGTTCCACATCTCGCCTTGCTCATCGGCCGCGAAGTGTTCGGCACTGTCGACTGTCTCGGCGCTGTCACCGTCCTCATCGATCTCAGCGACGGCACGGTCCATGGCTTCGCTGGTGTCGCCCGAGGCTGACTCGCTGCCGGTTTCGCTAAACGGACTATCAAATCCGGTGGCGATGACGGTGATGACCAGCTCGTCTTCGATTTCTGGTTTCAAGGTCGCGCCAAAGATGATGTTGGCATCTGGGCTGACGGCACTGGTGATGATTTCAGCGGCTTCTTGGATCTCGGCCATGCTCATATCGTAGCCACCGGTGACGTTGAACAGCACGCCTTTGGCGCCGTCGATGCTGACTTCGATGAGTGGTGATTCGATGGCTTGCTGGGCAGCCTGAGCGGCACGTTCGTCGCCACTGGCTCGTCCGATACCCATCAGGGCTGATCCGGCGTTACTCATGATGGCTTTGACGTCGGCAAAGTCGAGATTGATCAAACCATGCTCGGTAATCAATTCTGAAATACCCTGGACGCCTTGGCGTAGGACATCGTCGGCGATTTTAAAGGTTTCGAGCAGCGGCGTGCGGCGGTCGATGGTCTGCAACAAACGGTCGTTCGGGATGGTGATCAGCGTATCGACTTGGCGACCCAGGTTGTTGATGGCACCCTCGGCATTGAGGCGGCGCTTTTCGCCTTCAAAACTGAATGGCTTGGTGGCGACACCGACGGTCAGAATGCCCATGTCGCGGGCGACTTCACCGACGACGTGGCCGGCACCTGAACCAGTACCACCGCCGGCACCGATGGTGACGAACACCATGTCGGCGCCCTCGAGAGCGTCGCGGATTTCGTCGATCGATTCACGAGCGGCTTGCTCACCGACGCCGGGATCAGCGCCAGCACCGAGACCATTGGTCGTGTTGTGGCCGAGGTGGATTTTGACATCGGCTTTTGAGTTGTGGAGTGCCTGAGCATCAGTATTCATGGCGATGAACTGGACACCGGTCAGACCGGCATCTTTCATGCGATTAACTGCACTGCCACCAGCACCGCCGACACCGACGACTTTGATGCTCGCAAATGATTCAATCTCGTTTGGTTTGACTTCAGGCATTCATTCCCTCCTTATGCTGGATCCCGGCACTACGCATAGCTTTACGACTAGTATACACTACTCGGTCTGAGTGTGAAGCTACGACTTGAATTTATTGAACAAATTTTTTACAGCGGAGCTAGCACCCGAGATGGCTTGCATGCCGGCTGTTTTCGAATTATTGCCAGGTTTTGCCCCGCGGTGTTTTGGCGCCGAGTCGTTCATGCTATCTGTTAGCATCAATCCGACAGCTGCGGCGTAGGCTGGCGATTCAACTTTGTCGTTGACGCCGCTAAAGCCACGCGGCTGACCGAGGCGCGCTGATAAGCCGAGCTTGTCTTTAGCGCAGTCGACCATCGATCGTAGCTGAGCAGCTCCACCGGTCAGGACGACCCCGCTCGGCAACTGGCCGGCGCGGCCGGCTTTTTTCAGTTCTTTTTGGATAGCTTCGAAGATTTCTTCTAGACGGGCGTCGATAATTTCGTCGATTTCCTCGGTCTGCAGGCTGAGGATTTCTTTGTCGTGCTTGTAGCTGACGCCTTTGTTTTCGCCGCGCACCACAGCCGAACCGTGCTCGAGCTTGATGGCTTCGGCGGTTTCTGGGTCGACTTTGAGGCCGATCGCCAGGTCATTGGTGACGTTGACGCCGCCCATTGGCACCACGCCCAGGTACTGCAGATCGCCTTCTTCGAATACCGCCACGCTGGTGGTCGCCCCGCCCATATCGATGACAGCCACGCCGCTTTCTAACTGGTTTTCGGTCAGTACGGCGCGCGATGCCGCTAGGACCGATGGCACGGTGTCGTGCGGCATGACGGTAGCCATTTCTGATGCTTTGGTCAGATTGTTAACGTGTGGTGACAGCGCCGAGATGACATTGGCGTTGATCTCGAGACGTGTGCCGGTCATGCCGATCGGGTCTTTGATGCCGTCTTGGCCATCCAGACGATAACTGTACGGCACGACTTCGATAATTTCGCGATTTTGCGGTACTTTACCGATAGTGGCGACTTCTTCGACACGCAGCACATCGGTGTGTTCGACTTGGTGATCGCCCGAAGCGACCGCTACCATGCCGTCAGCTTTGGTGCTGGTGATGTGCGAGCCGTTGATACTCAGCGTGGCATCGTTGATCTCGTAGCCGCTCATGCGCTCGGCTTCACCGAGCGCGTCGTCGATGGCTTTGGCTGGACCGCCTAGGTTGACGACGACGCCTTTTCGCATACCGCTATTTGGTGCCGTGCCGACGCCGACGACTGCTGGCACACCGGTGCTGGCGTCGATATGCCCGACGACACAACGAACCATCGTCGTGCCCACATCGATACCGACCGCATAGCGAGAGTTTTCTTGCATAAGCTTGATTATATCATAAGACTTACAGACTACTACGGTGTGGTGTCGGCTGCCTCTTGCATATTAGCGAGGTCTCTTTTCCGATGACGCACTAAACCAACAGCGATTGAAATAAAGCTCATCAATTCGTTGAGAAAGCCCGCGATCGAACCGACGATTGCATTGTGCGCCATCCAGAGTATCGGCCCGACGATCAACAACTTGCGTGTTCGCTGCGTATCAATTTGCCAGAGTCCGATTGTCACAAAAATTGTCGACGTTATCGGTAATAAGCTCACCCAGCTTTGCCACGTCGCAAACCCAGCCCCAACTAGCAGAACAAGCATGAGATACAGCGGCCAGCTAGGGCGATTTTCGCCATCGTCGTACTTCATAAATAGCAACGCGCGAAAAATCGCCACCGCAAACAACGTTGCCGCGGTATATGCACCAAGCATTGCAAAGTGAATCGCCATAAATATACATGTGATCACACCGAAGATGAGTAATACCTTTCGATCCTTGAATTGCACCGACAAGATGTTTGTCAGCAAGCCGAGAAAGCCAATACATTGTGCGATGATTTCGATCATAGTTGCGTCAAGATCTCAGCACCACTCTCTGTGATCAAGATGGTGTGCTCAAAGTGCGCAGCCAAGCTACCGTCGCGGGTGCTGATTGTCCAGTCGTCGTCTTCAGTGCGGATCCGAGCGCCACCCAGCGTGGCCATCGGTTCGATCGCGATCGTGTCGCCGACGTGTAGTTGTACGCCACTGCCAGCGCGTCCCCAGTTTGGGACTTCGGGCGGCATATGCATCTCCAGCCCCACGCCGTGGCCGACCAGCTCGCGGATAATTCCTAATTTGGCTCGTGATAATACCGATTCGACGGCTGCGCCGATATCGCCAGTTGTGCATGGTCCGTCAATCGCCGCGATAGCTTCCATGAGACTGCGTTCGGTATGCGTAAGCAAATGCTTGACCGCACCGCGCGGCGCTTCGCCAACCACCATCGTAAACGCTGCATCGGTCTTCATACCCTGATACGTGATCACCAGGTCAAAACTGACCACATCGCCGACGGCCAACTCGTAGTCAGTCGGCACTCCGTGGACAATTTGGTCGTTGACGCTGATGCAGATGCTGGCAGGAAAGCCGACTTCCGCCGTGCGATAGGTTGCCTCGGCGCCGTGCTCTTTTATTTGCTCGGCCACCCAGGCGTCTATCTCCAGCTCGGTCATGCCCGGCTGGACATAGTCGCGCAGTTCAGCAAAAATCTGCGCCAGGCGCCGCCCGCCCTCGCGCATGGCTTGGATCTGTGCACTAGTTTTCGTCGGTTGGCTCACCGACAACCTCCGCGTACAGTCGGTCATGGACTTCGCCAGCCGTACCCGTACCGTCCAGGTGGACGATCTTGACATCGTCTTCGGCAAAACTGCCCAGCACTGGATACATTTTTTGACGATAGATCGTCATGCGCCTCGCGATTGTCTCTGGCGTGTCTTCCATGCGACCACGTTTTTCGAGTCGCTTCATGATTTCGGTTTCAGGGACTTCCAGCACCACGACTTGCTCGATTTCTTCGCCGGATTTTTCCATGTGATTGGCTAGCCATTCGGCTTGTTCTTTGGTGCGCGGAAAACCGTCGACGATGATTTTTGGAAAGTCGTTGGCTTTGGCGTCTTTGACGGCCTCATCGAAAACCCGATAAATTGTCTCGTCATCGATCAGCTCACCGGTTTTGAGAAGTTCATTGAGCTTTTCATCGTTGCTATCGCGCAACATCTGACCGGTCGAGAGCCACTTCCAACCCATGCGCACAGCCAGCATCTGGCCTTGCATACTTTTACCTGCACCAGTCGGTCCGAAAAGTAGTATCATCTTTCCCCCTGTTTGTTCTATGAATTCAGTTGTTCTTTGGCGATGCGTGCCACGGTCGCGCCGTCGGCGCTGTTACCGAGCTTGGCTTTGACCGCACCGATGACTTGCCCCATAGCCTGTGGCCCGTCAGCGCCAGTCTCGGCTATCGCGGCATCGACTGCCGCGCGGATCTCGTCGTCACTGGCTTGTTCGGGCAAGTAGCGCTGCAGTACCTCGGCTTCTTGTTCTTCGGGCTGCGCCAGTTCTTCGCGGCCGTTGTCGCGGTAAACTTTGGCGGCTTCGGCGCGTTTTTTGACTTCGCGGGCGATGACTTTTTCGACTTCTTCGTCCGTCAGTCCCGTGTCACGCTTGTTCTGCGCAACTTCGTCGTTCAGTACGGCGGCTTTCAGCCCACGTAGCACATCCGCCACAAAACGATCGCCGCTGAGCATAGCGGCTTTGAGATCGTTTTGAATCGTGTCTTTTAGGCTCATTGCCTAGCGAATACCCAGGCGCATTTTGGCCAGTTTATCGGCTTTTCGCTCGCGGCGGATGATCGCTTTTTTGCGACGCTCTACCTTAGAGATCGGCTTCGCAAATCGCTGCGAAGACTTTGCTTGCGCGAGGACGCCGCTCTGCAGCACCTTGCGGTTAAATCGGCGGATGATGTTCTCATTCGCCTCTCGTTCGTCTTTACGTGTAACTTGTACCATATCGTTCAGTATTGTAACAGATGTCAGAATCGTGTGCAACACATCGAGGGTCTAATACGAAATCGAGCCCGCCCCCAGAAGGAGCAGGCTCAACTTCGGGGGCGGGCTGAAGACTACTCATGGCTCGAGCTGGACGCTGCACCCATCATGAACAAGATGCCTAGCAGCCAGCCGAACATCACAAGTAGGAAAAAACCCAGCACGAGCAGCGGGTTCATCCCATCAAGTCCACCCGGGCTACTGATGGCGATTATCAGCAATCCAGTGCCAATCCCCACTCCAACGACGAGATACATATACATACCAGCGACAAGAATGTCCGCCATGTCAACTCCTCTAACTCCGGCTGTTCGGGCGGGGTGCCCGAGCTTCGAGTAGCCGTCGTTCTGAACAATAGTAAACGCTCAATAATTCGACTATGCAAGCTCAAGCGAGTTCGAGGTGCAGGAGCCGGCCTTCGACTGTGCGACGGCCTTGCCATTCGTTGATGTCGGGGTGATACCAGATCGTCACCGATTCGCCTGGCTCAACAAAAAAGTGCTGCGGCGCGTTAAACGCCAGCATCTCGAGGCTACGCAAACCGTCACTCAGCGTCAGTTTGACGTGCTGCTGCTCGGCGCCCATCAGGCGCAGACGTTGCACGGTGACCTGTTCGGTTTTGATGACCGGCTGCGGATTGCCGTTGCCGTACGGTTCCAGCCGGGCCAGTTCGGCGACTAGCGCATCGGTGATCTCATCCAGCCCTGCGCTGGCGTCTTCACGCGGCAATAGTTGCTGTTGCTGTACTGCGAGCGATAATTTCTGGTCACCATAGTGTTTGTTGACACGTGCGCGAAAATCCGCGATGCGAGCTGTCGGTAATGTCACGCCAGCCGCCAGTTTGTGCCCACCTCCTTTGGTGATAATATCGTCAGCCGCTCGGATGGCGTCGGCGGCGCTAAAATCACCGTACGAACGCGCGCTGCCTTTTGCTTCTTCGCCCATCTCTTCAAGTACGTAGGTTGGTTTTTGATAGCGCTCCAGCAATTTTGCAGCCACGATGCCGATGATGCCGTGATTCCAGTCTGGCGCGCTGACGACTAGCGCATTGTCGCCCGAGCGCTGCTCAGCTTCGACGATGGCTTGCTTCAATATTTTGTCCTGCTCGGCGCGGCGCTTGGCGTTCATCTCATCCAGTTGATAGGCTTTTTCCAGCGCCGTTTGGCCGGTGGTTGCGGTCAACATGTCGAGTGCGATCTGAGCTGTTTCTAACCGACCGGCGGCATTCATGCGTGGACCAAGCGCAAAGCCCAGGCTACGCGCGTTGACGGTCTGCGGTTTGACGCCTGCCACTGCCATGAGGGCTCTTAGGCCCGGCCGCCTCGTCTTTGCTAGCACCTGCAAACCCCAGTAGACATGCAGGCGATTTTCATCACGAAGCGTCACGACATCACAGACCGTACCGAGCGCCACCAGATCGAGCAGCCATTTTTCTTGACCTGGCTCCAGACCATCGAGGCGCGTCTGCAGGGCTTGGACGAGTTTAAACGCCACACCGACGCCCGGCAAATCCAAAAACGGATACAAGTCAGCGGAAGCAGAAGATACCCTGGAGCGATCGGACGAGGTCGCATCTGAGGTCTTTGCTGACGCATCTTCCTGCAAAATAAACTCCTCGTACCTCTCCGGAAAATCCTGCAGCAACCGCTTGGGATTGATCACCGCTACAGCTGGCGGCTGCTCCGGCGCGACATTGTGATGATCGGTGACGATGACGTCGACATCCAGCTCCGCTGCGCGGGCGATCTCTGCGTGGCTCAGGCTGCCGCAATCGACGGTCAATATCAGATCACAACCAGCTTTGGCAATTTTCTCGACAGCCTCGACCGTCATGCCGTAGCCTTCGACAAACCGATTCGGGATAAACGCCGTGACGTGCTCAAAGCCAAAGCTCGCCAGCGCATCCAGTAACAGCGTCGTCGCCGTCAGCCCATCGATATCATAATCGCCATAAATTGTGATCCGATCTTGGCGGTCGCGCGCTGCCACCAGCCGATCGACTGCGGCCTGCATATCCGGCAGCAAAAACGGATCATGCCGCCCCGCCTCGTACGACGGCGTCAAAAAATCCGCCCGTACCTGAGCATCAGATAGCCCACGGGCGGCGAGTATGCGCTCAAACAGCGTCATGATTACTGCGGTTTGATGTCAGCTGTTCGCTTGGCGCGAACTGATTGGTGGTGCTGCTGGCTCTTGATGACGATGCTCTGCAGTTCTTTGAAAATCGGGAACGATTTGTTGGTCGAATAAATCTTGGTGTTGCCCTGCTTTTCACTGGTCAGAAAGCCAACTTTTTCCAGGCGTTTCAGCTCACGTTGGATGTTGCCTGGATCTTCTTTGATCAGCTTTGCCAGTCCACGGACGTGCGTGTGAAAATCAGGGTACTTGGCGTACACAACTACGATTTTTCGCCGCACCCGAGAGGTGATAAAAACGTCTAACATACTCTCCTTTTCACACTTTCTTCACTTAGACTGACGTATTTGTCGTTACCAGCTATTTTACCCGCATATTGTCGTGATTGCAACAGTTTTCTAGTGCCATTTCATGACGATTTGGCTGATACGGTCGATTGTTTCCTCGTGGTCAGGGATGTCGTTATTGGTGTAATAATGGTCGATGGCGATGAAGTTTTCTTTGACGTCGAGGATGTGCACTTCGTCGGCTTGGATGTGCACTTTGTCGACGGCTGGGATGGCTGCGACTGGGGCGGCCACGACCAATTTTTTGTAGCGTAGCGGCTTGAGAAACTCCAGCGCCACATCCAGCGACGCTCCGCCGTCCAGACCGTCCGACGCCAGGATGATGACGTGATCGCGCAGTAAATCTTGATCGATCGTGCCGCCATCACCGATCAGCCGATTGATTTTTTGAAAGGCTTCGCGTTTTTGCTCGTCCAAATATCCGTGAAATTCGCTGGTGTATTCGGTGATCTCGCCACTACTAAAGCTCGAGTTGTAGGTAAAATTACCGCTCTGCGAGACGGCACCAAAACTCAGGCTCTCGCCCGGCACTTCGATGTCTTCAGTTAGCAGCAGATTGAGCACACAGTGCAACCGAAAAGCGATCTGCTCGCCCACCAGCACACCGCCGTCACTCAGCGCCACCACGGCGCAATTTTCGTAGCGATATTTTTCTTCTAGGAGTCCAGCCAGCATCACACCGGCTTGCCCACGCGACTCGAAATACATATGCGTATTGTAGCAGTTATAATGAGTTCATGCAGTACTTCGAGGTAGCTCCACGCACGATTATTCGCGCCGACCAGGCGCTATTCACCTACTCACATGATGCGCCAGTTGCGGTTGGTTCTATCGTCGAAGTACCAGTTGGCAAGAAACTGGTTGTCGGCGTCATTGTGAGCCAAGTCAAGCAACCTGAGTTCGAGGTTCGACCAATCGAACGTCTCCTGGATCTGCCACCGATCCCACAGCCACTGATCGACGCGGCACGCTGGATGAGCCAGTATTACGCAACGCACTTAGCGACGGTGTTATCGAGCATCCTGCCAGCTGGCTTGACCAAAAACCGTCGAGCCCGCAGCTCGAGACCTCTGGAAATCACTCGCAAACGAACACAAATTGTGTTCAATCCAGATCAGCAGTCTGCTCTAAATCAATTGGCCGCGCAAACCACCGGCACCAGCCTGCTTCACGGCGTGACCGGTAGCGGCAAGACAGCGATTTACATCGAGCAGGCCAAGCGCACACTTGCTGCCGGTCGCTCGGCCATCATCTTGGTGCCCGAGATCGCGTTGACCTCGCAGCTGGTTGCCGAGTTCACCCAGCATTTCGATGTCATCCTACTCACCCACTCGCGTCAGACCGAAGCTGAGCGTCACGTCGTCTGGCGCGAAGCGCTGACATCTACCCAGCCGCGTGTAGCCATCGGCCCACGCTCGGCACTATTTTTGCCATTACAATCCGTCGGCTTCATCGCCATCGACGAGTGTCACGAACCTAGCTACAAGCAAGAACAGTCGCCACGCTACTCTGCTCTGCGCGCCGCCCATATCCTAGCCGAAGCGCACCGTGCGCAACTGCTGCTCGGCAGCGCTACCCCGTCAGTCGTCGATTATTATCTGGCCGAGCAATCCGGCGCGCCAATCCTACAGTTACCGACGCCGGCCGTGGCCGATAGCGTCAAACCTAGCGTCCAGGTTGTCGATATGACCAAACGCGGCAATTTCAATACGCATCGCTTTCTCTCGGACGCGCTGCTGACATCAATTCGTCAGAGTTTGGCGGACAAGCAACAAATTTTGCTGTTTCACAATCGCCGTGGCACCGCGCCGACCACACTGTGCGAATCCTGCGGCTGGCAAGCCGGTTGTCCGCGCTGCTACGTGCCGCTGACCCTGCATGCCGATCACCATCAGATGAGCTGTCACCTCTGCGGCAACACCTCGCGGGTGCCGACCAGTTGTCCGCAGTGTCATAGCGCCGACATCATCCACAAAGGCATCGGCACCAAGCTCATCCAGTCCGAAATCGAAAAGCTTTTCCCCGACGCCCGGGTGGCGCGCTTCGACGGTGACACTGTAGCGAGCGAGACGGCCGACAAACGCTACCAAGACCTGTACGACGGCCGTATCGACATCATCATCGGCACCCAAGTCATTGCCAAAGGCTTCGACTTGCCGCAGCTTTGCACTGTCGGCGTCATCCAAGCCGATGCCGGACTAAGCTTGCCCGACTACACATCGCCAGAGCGAACATTTCAGTTATTAGCGCAAGTCATTGGCCGCGTCGGTCGCTCGACCCACCCGACGACGGTCGTCGTCCAGAGTTACCAGCCTTCGCATCCCAGCGTAACTGATGGCGTGGCGCAAAATTACGCTGACTTTTACGACCGCACGCTGCAGCTACGCCGACACACTAACTTTCCGCCCTACTGCTACTTGCTCAAACTGACCTGCACCTACAAGACCGAAGCCGCGGCCATCAAAAACGCCAAGAAATTGGCCGCCACGCTAGGAGCCGAAGTCACCGGCATCGAACTGCTCGGTCCAACTCCGGCCTTTTACGAACGCGTGCGCGACAGCTACCGCTGGCAATTGGTCGTCAAAAGCTCACAGCGCCAGACGCTGATCGACTGCTTGTCGCACCTACCCGCCGGCCCACACTGGCAATTCGAGCTCGACCCTAGTAGTCTGCTATAATTAACCCCAATGAAAAAAGATGACATCATCACCCTGCCAAATGCGCACTTGCGCCAAAAATCCGCCAAAGTCCACGTCGTTACCGATGACACGCGTCAATTGGTCGCCGACATGACCAGCGCCAGCCTGGACTGGGAAGATTCCCGCCCACACGAGATCAGCGCCGCACTGGCCGCCGTGCAGATCGACCGACATGACCGCGTCGTCATTATCCGCAGCGACTTTGAAGACAAATCCACCCGCGAATTTACCCCGCTGGTCAACCCTGAAATCGTCAAAGGCGAAGGCCAAAAAATCACCGACTACGAAGGCTGCCTGAGCGTCGACGGCGTCTACGGCAAAGTGCCGCGCTGGGAAAAAGTCCGCGTCCGCGCCCTGGACCTCGACGGCAACGAAATCCGCTTCAAAGCCGAGGGCTTCCTAGCCCGCGTCATCCAGCACGAAGTCGACCACACCAACGGCCTACTCTTCGTCGACCACATCCGCGGCCAGCGCGACGGATTCTACACACTCAACGCCGAGGGCGAACTCGAACCGCTCGACTACGACGAATATATCGCCGACAACCACGCCTTGTGGGATGGAATCGATGACCAAGACTGAATCGTGCGTGTTTTTCGGTAGCGGCCCAGTCGCGGCGCGCTGTCTGGAATTATTGCTCGAACACACCCAGGTCGAAGCCGTCATCACCAAGCCGCGTCCACCGCACCACCGCGGCAGTGTGCCAGTGCTCGAGCTCGCCGAAGCCCGCGGTCTAGCCGTCCACACCGCGCACGACAAAACCGCGCTCGACGAGCTAATCGAACAAACGAACTTCAGCAGCCGCTACGCGGTTTTGATTGATTTCGGGATTATCGTCTCTCAGCGCGTTATCGACGCATTTGAGCTCGGTATTATCAATTCGCACTTTTCGCTGTTGCCGCTGCTACGCGGCGCCGATCCAATTACCTTTGCCATCCTAGAGGGCCACGCGAAAACAGGCGTCAGCCTAATGCTGGTCGATCGGGGCATGGACACCGGCAAGTTGCTGACCCAAAAAACGCTGCACCTCGATGGCAGCGAAACCACGCCGTCACTGACCGAGGATTTAATCCAGCTCAGCGACGAATTGATACGTGAATATCTACCGCGCTATCTGTCTGGCGATTTGCAACCGCGCGCCCAGCCGCACCCCGACCGTGCGACGTATTCGCGCAAACTCACCAAAGCCGACGGTCAGCTCAACTTATCTCGTCCAGCTGCCAAGTTAGAGCGCCAAATTCGCGCTTTTGTTGATTGGCCACAGTCGCGCATCCGACTCGGTACCGTCGATGTAATTATCACGGCCGCACACGTATCGGACCATGAGACCGAACTCTCCTTGCGCTGTGGTGACAGCACCTACCTGGCGATCGACCGCCTCAAACCGGCTGGCAAAAAAGAAATGCCCGTTGGGGCATTTCTGGCTGGATACCAGGATAAGCTTTAGGCGGCGCGCTTTTCAAGTCGCGTGATCCGTGTTTCGTGATTGTCGAGTTGGTCTGATTTGTCTGCCAAATCACTACCGACTGCGTTCAGGATTTCGTCGAGCTTTTCGTCTTGCTCTGCAAATCGCTGATTCATCTCGTCACGGATTTCAGTGACAATTTCTCGCTTCTGCTCAGCCAAACCTTGACTCATCACAGCCTGCATCAGCTGCTTGATATCCGCTAAATCATCTTGTGTCAGGCTCATACAGTCAGTATAGCACGAGCTCTTAAGCAGCCGGCTGCTGCGGCTGGACGTCAGCCTCTGCAGCTGGTGCATCGGCGGCTTGGGCGCCACCGAGGATGGCGTCTTTGTTCTGGATGGTTTCCTGCTTCAGTTCTTCCATGACAGCGGCGACGACATCGCGGTAGTCTGGGCGGTTGATGCCGAGCCATTTTAGGCTAGCGTATTCGGCTTTGACGACCAATTCTGGCACGTTTTCAGGCGCACCGCTTTTTAGTTGTTGCCAGACACTGTCCTGCTCGTATTCTGGGACATTAGCCGTCAGCCACTCGTTGACTTTGGTCTCGTCGCGGTCGATGAAACTCTCGAATTCGTCGAGTTGCGCATCGCTTAAGCCTTCTGACAATCGGGTGCCGACACGCAGCTCCAGCTGCTCACGGAAGTACGCCAAAAACGCTTGCTTTTGATCATCCGGCAATCCACCGAGTCCTACGTCCTGCAAAAATTTATCATCGAGTTGAAACATACCACTCCTTATACTTTCTTATCTATCTCTAGTATAGCACTTAGGCAGCATTTGCGAGCCCACTAGCGCTCGGTGTTAGGCGATATTGTTCTGGCACGCCGACACGATCCAAATGCGCATTTACAATCTGCACCGTACTATCATTCAACACCGCCCCGTCGGGTCGATCCTGATACTCAAAGACGTTTGGTCCCATCACGCCTGGTGTGACTACAGGTGAACCATCGCTAAATACTTCGTTTTGGAGTGACACTGCCAATTTGTCTAGTTGCAACTCTGGGTAGCGATCAGCGATACTATTCAAGTTAGAGAAGTTGCCAGCCAGCGTATTCTCAAGCATTCGCTGTTCGAAAGCATTCAACTCTAGAGACTCTGGCGAGTTCAGCTCAGCCGCTTCATCCAAGCCTGCATCTTGTTGTGCCTGCTCAGCATTATCAGTTGTCTCGACTACCGGATTTGCTTCCGCCGCTATCTCGCGTGTTTCAGCATTATTTGTTGATTCTGCCGTCGTTTCTGCTGACTGCTGGCTCACTTCTGCGCTACTCGATGCATCTACCGCAGCAGCTGAGTTGTCTAGTTCGCCATTATCAACCATGTCGCGAATCGTTGTGTCAGTCTGAGCATCGATGACACCAGGCCCACTAATGCCATACGGGTTGCCGTATCGCTCGCCGAGATAACTGGGGTCGTGATACATAAAACCTTGCTCGTGTAATTCAGCGCCGAGTTCCATTGACTCATCATGAGTCAGCGTGTCGCTATAGTTATCCTGAACAAACTCATTGAGACCTTCGCCGTGATCGACGACCGGGTAATTGTGTTCGATCTCAGCTGTGTTATTCAGCCAGCCTTCTTCATGCGCCGTTTCGACGATCACATTGATCGCATCAGGATTTAGGTCACCAGCACTGGCGATTCCCCAGCTGTCACCCATTTCATATGCCACGCCTAGCTCTTGCAGCTCAGGGCCGATTTTGTCTAACAGATCATCTGTATACGCCTCGTTAACGCCCAAGTTGCCAAATGTTTCATACCAGCCTTCACCGCTCGATACGGTGTAGCTGTTAGGAATTTCGAGTGTTGTAGAGTCAACGTCCACCTCTGCAGCCGGTGCGCCAACAGCTCCGGACGTATCATGAGTCTCGATCGTCACACTACTAGTTGTCTCGTGCGTCGATGACGTATCGACTTGTCCGGTAGTCGTATGGTTGCTCGTAACATCAACTGAGCCGGTCGTATCCGCGATGTTCGTTTCGACACCAGATACAGTGCCAGCCGTTTCATGAGCTACAGAATCCGTGCTATCGATGTCGACATCGCCAGTTGTTTCATGAGTGATAGAAGTGTCCGCGTCAACAGTACCTGCAATTTCATGCGCTGACACCATGTCTACTCCACCCGCAATTGTATAATTACTCGTCATGTCGACAGCTTCTGTCGTCTGGTATGCGTCTGTCGAAGCAGCGTCAACTGTGCCAGTCGCTTCATGGGCTGTCGATCCGTCGACATCTCCTGTAGACACATGCGAACTACTAGCCTCAACTGAGCCTGTAGTATCATGCGCTTCTACAAAATCAAGCGCACCTGTCGTGTTGTGCGAAACTGGCACATTCACATCGCCTGCCGCATCATGGCTCAGAGCGTCAACTCCGCCATTTGCTTCATGATCGGCGACTTCCAAGCCGGCAATAGTGGTGTGCACCTCAGACTCTGATGCGTGTGCCGCGTCGGGAGCATACAGATCCATCGCGAGACCAATACCAACACCGATTACTGCACCGACGGCGGCTTTTTTAGCACCACGCACTACAGCTTCGGTTTTCTTGCCTTGCTGCAGCTTACCTGCTCGGTCAAACAACTGGCTAGCGGCTGCCTGTGCATGTTCGAATCGAATATGGCCATTTTCGCCACGGCTGTCGGCCATTAGCTCACGCATCTGTTCTACAGTAACTTCATCCAAACCAGTGATTTCTTTTTCACTAAATCCTTTTACAAATCGTGCTGCTCCAGCAGTTACCCAGCCAGCGCCGAAGGTGAGTGCTCCCGCAGCTCCGGCGGCAACAGTTGTGCCGACGTCTTTCGCGGTACGCGTCCATTTGCCACCCGACTCGAAGATCCTGCGTACTACTGCACCAAGTTTTCTTGAAACCATATTGTTCGTAATCTCATTCGTTTCAGCATTGAGTTGATTTTGACTATCGCATAGATACGAGATCACGAGTGCGTTGCGTTCGGTATCATCGTTAGCGGCGTCAATCTGCTCACGTAAACTCGCTTGACCGTACTGAACAACGAGCGCATTGTAGCGTTCTTCGGCAGCATTATACCCACGAATCCTACGATCAAACGTGCGATTTTGGCGTTTCGCTGATATCTGCGCCCACTCGCTCCGTGCAGCATCGAGCTGCTCGCCCAATTCTTCAAGCGATGGCGGATCATGTCGTTCGGTGGTGGCTACAGCTGTTTCGCTCATAATATATCAATATACTAGCATATTATCGACGTTTACGCAATAGCTTTATGCAGTCCTGTGCATAGGTACACGATACTTGACATATACGCTATAAAGTGCTAATATACAATCGATTCATGGAGGAAGCCGTAGGTAGCCAACAGTCGCCTGCTTTCTCCTGATGACCCTTAACAATCAGTTTGTCACATCATGTTAGTTCACATCGCTGACGCGCTAGAGCGCAGCGTCGTAGATATCACTGGTAGCTATGACGCTGCGCTTTGAGCAGAGAACAACCTCTATTCAGCGTCAGCACCGTAAAACTAACGCTATGAATTACCGACTGCTGGTCGGTAGACATCTCCCTAGTGGGGGCAACGGTCGGTTGATTTGCACAGCCAAGTCGATCGCCTGTTGCTCCCAAACCTAGCGGGAGCAAAGCCATGCGAGAAATCCTCGTGTGCGCAGTTCCCCGCGAGGGGGAAGGAGATGACGCCATGCTGCGTCGCACCATGTGCTTTCTGTTGACCGTCGCGACCTCGGGGTACGTCGGCTACCTGTTGGCCTGGCACCCCGAGATGTTCGGAGAGGGGTTCGCCCTGCTCCGGACGCTCGGCGCCCTCGCTGCCTTCGTGGCGGCCATCGCGTTCCTGACCATCGACATCCCCAAGCTATCGAGGCGGGCCGAGCGGCTCATCGCAGTGGCTCTGGGGTTCACGGCGGCCTTTCTGGCCGTCCCGCTGTGGGGCGCGATCGTCTGGGCCAGCATCGGCTGGCTCCTGCTGGTCGTCGCCGTGCTCGCCCTGCTCTGGGTCGGCACGGTCATGCTGCGCCCCGGCCGCCGGGTCGGCAGGTGGATCGGCCGGCTGCGGTCGGCGTCCAGCAGCTCGACGTCCACCGCGTCGCCCTCGAGCTCAGGTTCGACCGCGACGCCTTGACACAACGAGCGAGCATTGCCACTCACAAAAATGGCAGGTAATTCGCTGGGGAAGCTCCAGCGGGCTGTTGATCGATGAGCCGTCACAATCGATTGAGGCACCTGTGCGCCTCGCCATTTGGCAAAATGCATACCGAACGCCCGAGGAGGAACCATGAAGCGTTCGTTGTTGGGCGGCGTCCTTGCGGCGTCCGCCATAGCTCTCGGGGGCTGCGCCACACCCGGCGACGTCTCCGAGGTTGCGGAGGTGGCCTGCTCGCAGGTCGCCACCGAGCTCGACGAGGCAAACGCCGAAGTCGAGCGTCTCGCCGATACACCCGGCGAGGCCCAGCAGCAGGCACTGCTCGACGCGCTCCAAGCGCGCGCCGAGCAGTGCGCGGACGACGCGGAGACCACCGAGGACTCCGCGTCGTCGACCGCCTCCGGGCCGACGAAGTATGTCGGCTGGGACCAGATCGTCGCTGCCCCACCCGAGGGGCTGCAGGCGGCGATCGGCGACCACACCGACCAGCTGGACTTCGGCTGGTCGGACGTCGACCGCTGGGCGTCCCAGCGGTCGTCTTCGGGCAACCCCTGGGACGCTCGCGTCGTCGCCGTGTTTGGCGACAACGAGTTCACACCGGCGGAGGCACGTGCCGACGCCGGCGTCGAGGCCGAGGTCGCAGTCGTCCGCGTGACGGCCTGCACCTCGGTCGCCGGGGCTGACTGCCCCGACTCGGGAGCGCACGCCGTGCTGCTCCGGATCGACGAAGATGGAGTGCCCCAGCTGACCGCTGGCGTACTCCTGAGGGGAGACGACTACTCCCTGCTCACCGGCCTGGCCGGAGAGGAGATCGAGTAGTCCCTCGCCATCCCGCCCCGCGCCCTAGACTTCGGTCACGGGCAACGGGCGGGATGGCCCCGCACACTTTCATAGCAAATGTTTTACGAAGCAGAGGCAATCTTTTCAGATTTCCGAATAGTAACACTATTCGACGCATCTGGATCGATTGCCTCTGGTAATCCATGTGCACCAACACGATGCTGACAAGACCCCCCTTCACTGCACGGCCAGAGAAGTCCCTCGCATGTTCTGCCCACTAGGGAGTGTTTTGTTATAATTTATTATTTGTGGTATAGATGTCGTTGACTTTTTATATAACTTATGCTAATAATAAACACATAAACAACCAAAAACCAACAAAGGAACATTATGTCAGAAACTCTAACAACCACACCAGGGTCAGCTGAGGGCGAAGGACTAGACAGCGACGTCGCTACAGTCGGACGTGTTTTCGAAGATGTATCACCTATAGATACTGAGGAACAGCCCGATCACGACGCGCCTGAAGCACTGGAAACACGTGAAGTATCACCAGTAGGGTCACGCGTGATGGAGGCCGCGACTCGTGTTAATAGGTACCTCGAGCAGCGTGCTATCAACAAAGCACATGGCGAGGCGCTAGAAAATGATCGCGAACGCACAGTAGCTGCCCAAAATGACGCCTTCGCTTCATACGAAGATAATATCGCTACAACGGCCGACCGTGAAGCAGCCGAAGATCAGTTCGCAGCCGACTGGGATGAAGCACACCGCATGAATGATAAGTTCGATGCACGTGCAGCACGTCGAGAAAAGATTGAAGTTGCCAAAAATCATTTACGCGGTATCGGCCGCATTGCAAAGAATGCCCTACTCTTTGGGGTTGGTGTCGGTGTGATGACTGCTGAGAGGGGTGCTGCAAAAATCGATGCGTACAAGCAGCAACGTGAAGTCAGTAAAGCCCACTCGGAAGCTCTACGTGAAGATAAGCAGCGTACTGTTGAGGCGCAAGAGGATGCATTTGACAGCTACGAAGAGAATATACAGCGATCTGCCGAACTAGATGAAGCTTATCGTGAAAATGACGAATTTGATGCCAATAAGGCCGCGGAGCAAGCTGCGATAGATCGTTTGCACGGTAAAGCCCTCAAGATGAATGAGAAAATCGACCGCGCAAACAAGAGTAAAGAACTCCACGACAGCTGGGTGGCTGAGCATCGCGAGCTAGCCGTGCAACGCAAAGAGGCGGCTATCGCTCGCCGTATTGCCCGCCGTGAAAAATGGGCCCAGCGCAAGGAAACCGTATTGCGTTACGGTCGTGACACCAGAGACGCAGCTGTCGAATCTGGAAAGCGCGGCTACGAATCTGCTCGGGATAAAGCTGCCCAGCAAAAAGCCAAAGTCGGTAGATTCACTACCAGAGCCGTCGCTGCCGGCCAAGGCGCCATAGATGGTGCTCGTGAAGGCTGGAACAACGGTTAATAAGACAAACACTGAACAAGGAGCACCCAAATGAACCAACAAATGATCACTACAAAGATACTCGACGAATTCGGTATCAACCTACCTGACGCCAACGTAGATGGATTCGTTCAACATTTGAACGACCAGCTCGAAGAGCGTATCGGCGCCGAAATCACCGAATCGCTCACCGATAAGCAGTTGGCTGAGTTGCTACAGCTCCAAGAAGCTGGCAACGATGAGTCGATTAGCACGTGGCTCACAGAGACAATCGGCACAGACGAGCTACGCAAAATTGCTGAAGACGAACGAGACATCTTGCTCGGCGAGTTGGCTGAAAATGCCGATGCAGTCACCGCTGCCTAACAGTACTCGTCAACCGATAAACGACCCTGTAACAAGGGTCGTTTATCGGTACGCACTGCTACATGCCACCAATTCGATACTTTACACCAGTTCGCGCTTGACCAGCTCGCGGGTAAAGAATTCGAGTTTGTCGCCTTCTTCGACCAGCAGTTTCTTGCTGGTTTTGAGGCTCAGGCCGCACATTTCGCCCTCGAACACTTCTTTGGCTTCGACTTGTTGGCGCTGGACGCTGGTGACTTCGGCTTCTGCCAGTTGTTCATCGCCGCGTATGACTCGGACCAGTAGATCAGCTGTGACCTTACCGCTGGTGACTTCACCGCCACAGATGACCAGGTCTTTGAGTGTGCGAAAGACGCCTTTGATGGTCAGTTTGCCGACTTCGGTCTCGACGACCTCTGGTGCTAGCAAATCGCTCATCGATTGTTTGGCGTTGTCGAGCAATTCATAAATCACATTGTAGATGCGAACCTCGACGCGGTCACGTTGGGCGAGGCGTTTGACGGCTGGCGGCAAATCGACGTTAAAGCCGTAAATAACCGTGTTGTCGCTGCCGATCGCCAGACGGACATCGTTTTCAGAAATATTACCGACGCCGCTACTGATGATGCGCAGCGTCACATCGCCACCGGTGTCGATCAATTTCAAGCTGTCGATCACCGAGGTCAATGAACCCTGGACGTCAGCGCGGACGATAACGTTGAATTCCGCTGAATCGTGCTTCTGGCTCATCATCTTGAGCAGATCAGCGCCGGTCACGTTGGTGCTGGCGGCGGCTTCAGCGCGCTCTTGGCGATGGACTTCGACCAGTTTGCGGGCGGCTTTTTCGTTTTTGACGATCTCGAATTGATCACCAAATTCTGGCAATTCCTTGAATCCGGTCACCGTGACAGGCGTCGATGGGCCGGCTTCGGATAATTTCTCACCTTTGTAATCGAGCAATGTGCGGACTTTGCCGTAGCTGGTGCCGGCCACCATGTAATCGCCGGTGTGCAGGACGCCCTGTTCGATCAAGAATCGCACCACAGCACCGCGGCCGGTTTCCATGTGAGCTTCGATGACCAGGCCTTGGGCTGGCACGTCGGTGTCGGCTTTGAGCTCTTCCAGGTCAGCCGTCAGCAGCACCATGTCGAGTAATTTGTCCAGGTTATCGCCGCGTTTGGCGCTGATCGGCACCATGATAACGTCACCGCCCCATTCTTCGGGGTTCAAGCCGTGCTCGCTGGCTAGCTGGGTTTTGACCAGGTCAGGATTGGCTGCGTCTTTGTCGATCTTGTTGATGGCGACGACGATTTTGGCGTGCGCATCGCGGGCGAAACGGATCGCTTCGACGGTCTGTGGTTTGACGCCGTCATCAGCCGCTACCACGATGATCACCACGTCGGTCAAGGCCGCTCCGTGTTGGCGCAAGGCTGCGAAAGCTTCGTGACCCGGCGTGTCGAGCAAGGTAATCGCCCGGTCGTTACGCACCGTCTGATAGGCCGAGATGTGCTGCGTGATACCACCAGCCTCGCCCTCGACAACGGTAGTATCCAGGATAGCGTCGAGCAAACTGGTCTTGCCGTGGTCGACATGTCCCATCACCGCGACGATTGGCGGTCGCTCGCTGGCATTTTCGCTCAGCGTGTGGCTGCGCTCTGGCGCGGCGGCTTGTTCATCGCGCTTTTCGAGTGTGACATCGAGGCCGAGCTCTTCGACGATGATGGTTGCCGTCTCAAAATCAATCCGCTGATTGATCGTCGCCACGATACCGTTTTTGAACAATTCGCCGATCATCTGCGTGACGGGCACATTGAGTTTCTCGGCCAGTTCGCCCACGGTAATTGAGCCTGAGAGTGTCAGAACTTTTTGGTCGCCGGGTTGATCTGTCGGTTGAGTTGCCATCGGTCGGTTCCTTTCTGCTCGCGCGGGGGAACCGACGAGCTAGCTTAGCTACACATTATTGTTTCTTGTCCGCGAGGCTCAGTGAGATTTTGCGGTTTTCTTTGTCGATGTCGAGCACGACGAATTCTTTGCGCTCGTTCAGGGTAAAGACTTTTTCTGGGTCAGCTGATTCGCCGCTACCGAGCTCTGAGATGTGTACCAGGGCTTCGACGGCTGGGCTGATCTGGACAAAGGCGCCAAACGGCGTGATACGCGTGACGGTGCCTTCGGTGGTCTCGCCTTTTTTGAACTTCTCGACTTCGGATAGCCATGGGTCTGGGGTCAGCTGTTTCATACTCAAGCTCAAGCGGTCTTTATCGATGCTGATGATCTTGGCTTCGACGGTCTGTCCGACTTTGACGTAGTCGGCTGGGCTAGAGACGCGCTCCCAGCTGATTTCTGAGATGTGGATCAGGCCTTCGATACCATCGACATTGACGAATGCGCCAAAGTCGACCACACCAGTGACCACGCCGTTGACGCTGTCGCCGACGGCCAGTTTCTCGAAGCGCTCGGCTAGGCCGTCTTTGATGGCTTCTTTCTCTGAAAAGATCAGTTTGTTGGCTTTGCGGTCGCAGTCCAGGATGCGGACGCTCAGTGGCGTGCCGACCAGGGCGTTGAGGCGCTGCAAGATCTCGTCTTTGTCAGCGCTGCCGACGCGTGGGTAGTGTTCAGCAGATAGTTGCGACACGGGCATAAAGCCGCGAACACCTTCGAATTCGATCAGCAGACCGCCGCGGTTGGCGTCGTACGCTTCGACTTCGATGATTTCTTCGGCCGCCATCTTGGCGCTGGCTTCTTCCCAGCCCTTGTCTTTGGCAGCTTTGCGCAAGCTCAGCAGGCTGTAGCCGTTGTCTAGCTCAGTGTCGATAACGCTGGCGCTGACGCTGTCGCCTTCGGCGAGTTTTTGTGAGTGACCGACTTCGCGGCGCGGTACGTAGCCGACGCCGAGTGGGCCGAGATCTAGTAATACTTCGTGTTTTTTGACGCTGAGCACCGTGCCGGTGACGACGTCGTTTGCTTCGAGTTGCTTTGCGCTAGTGTCAGCGCTTGCCAGCAAATCATCCATGGTTGGGGCTGTTGTAGCCATAAGCCTGAGAAGACTCCTCTCTTAGTTACTATTACTTCGTGACACTGCCATAAGAAACATGTGCCACCAAGACTTCATCTAGTGTACCTCAAGAGCTGGATTAGAGCAAGTTTGAGCGGCGATAGGCCACGACAGCGCCAACCAGTACGACGACTGGTACGCCAGCGAGCAAGGTGTCAGCTACGCCAGTCTGCGGAAGCTCGACGCCGGTAGTTGGCATCGATTGAGTAGATTCAGCGTCAGTCGAGTCATCGGCTGAGCTATTGGCTGCGGTCTGGTCATTCGAGGCGACGGTGTCGTCAGCTGTTTCGTCGGTGGCTGGCGTTTCGGTCGTCGCAGCGTTGTCATCGCTCGAGCTATTCATCGAGTTGGTGTCGGCGACGGCTGGCTCTTCGGCTTCGTCAGACTCGTCAGCGGCAGTCTGTTCTTCATCCTGACCGGCTTCTTCGTCAGTGGCAGCTTCGTCCGAGTTGTCGGTTTCGGTTCGCTCGTCGCTGTCATCGGTCGCTTCGTCTGCGACCTCATCAGCTGCTTCTTGGGCGACTTCAGCCGCATCATCGACTGCTTCGTCAGCTGATTGACCACCCAGCTGACCATCGAGTTGCGTCGCAACCACATACAACCCGCCCAGCACCAAGGCCGCGAGTACGACTCCCACCAATACAAAACTGATTATTGATCCCTGTCCGTATCCACGTGACATATGACTTTCACCTCTCGCATTTAGGATTCTTTAGCAAAATTATACTGTAATTATGCTCTACCTGCAAGTATCTATCAAATTTTCCACCCCGTCGGTTTGTCGGCGCGAGGTGCGCGCCGTGTGTGGGTTTGTGAAATCCGAGCCTGTACGCGAGGATTTCAGCCGAACGCTCGCATGATGCACCGGTGATGCATCATGCGAGAAGTGTACCCTCACACGATGCGCGCCTCGTGCCGACCAGCGCACCTCGCCCCGCGAACATTCGTGCTACACTACGAGCATGATTATTGCGGTGGATACAGGCGGGACCAAAACGTTGATCGAGGCATTTGACAGCCAGGGCGAAAAAACCCACATCGTCAAGTTTCCAACGCCGCGCGACCCCGAGGAGTATATAGAGCAGCTTACCAGCGTGGTCAGCGATTTCGTTGGAGAACGCAAATTAGATGCAATTGCGATAGCTTTGCCTGGCACTATTCGCGGTCAACAACTCTCTCGAGCAGGTAATCTGGGTTGGGAAAATATCGACGTCATTACACACCTACAGCCGACGTTTCCGTCAACACTAATCGTGATCGGCAATGACGCTGATATCGCCGGGCTAGCAGAGATGCGCAGCTTCGACAATGTGCCACAAACTGGGCTATATGTAACACTCAGTACTGGAGTTGGTACGGGAATCTGTTTTGCTGGCCAGCTCGATGAAGCAACCGCTATCTTTGAGGCCGGCGCGATGCACCTCGACTACGATGGCGCTGTGCAACGCTGGGAAGACTTCGCCAGCGGCAAAAATTTTTACGAACGCTATAAAAAATTCGGCGCCGACATCGACGATCCAGCTGTCTGGCGCGACTACGCCGACCGCGTCAGCCGCGGCCTGCAAGCGCTCATCCCTATCTTTGAACCGAACCGCGTGGTGATTGGTGGCAGTATGGGCACGCATTTCGCCAAGTATGACTCATTCCTACTTGACGCTCTGCGCCAGACGATTCCGACCTATCTCGAACGCACGCAGATCTCTCAAGCTAACCACCCCGAGGAGGCTGTCATTAATGGCTGCTACTACTACGCCGTCGATCAGCTCGCTCTTGCCCCGTCTGCGTGACGCCTACCCCGACCTCGAGTTCGTAGCCAGCGATCACTTTGCGTGGCAACCCACTGGCTCACGTGTCGTCTACAATGAAGCGGCCGATGACGCCGTCTGGCAACTACTACATGAGCTAGGTCACGGCTTGCTTGGCCACACAGCTTACGCGCGCGATATCGAGTTGATCAGTATGGAACGTGATGCATGGCAACGCGCCATCAGCGTCGCCCACGACTTCGGCTTGACACTACCACCTGACACGATCGAAGCGCACCTAGATAGTTACCGCGACTGGCTGCATGCGCGTAGCACCTGCCCCGACTGCCAGCAAACTGGTATACAAACCGCCGAAAAGACCTATACCTGTCCTCACTGCCGTACGGCCTGGTCAGTGAACGACGCGCGCACTTGTCAACTCAGGCGCTACCGCCACAAAAAATAGCTCCCACTAGTGGGAGCTATTTTGATCGAGTCCGTACTGCCTAAGCAGCGACTTTTTTACCACGACGGCTAATGCGGCCACCTTTGGCGCCAGCGATACGTGCCAGCTGCGGGTTGGCAGCAAAACCACCAGTTTTACCGTTTTGACCACCCTTTTTGCCGATACGAGCGTAAAAGTTAGGGTCTTTTGCTAAGTTCTTTTGCGCGGCTTTCTGGCCGCCAGCTTTGGTTCCTGCCATGATGCAGTTTTCCTCCATATTAAAAAGTTTTCCACGCGTATTTCGCTTGGAAAACCCTCATTATTACCTCGCACATGTGGTGTGCTATGTTTTTATATTATCATAGTGCTCTAGCTTTGTCAACGTTTACGTATGCATTTTATATTGTGAAAAAAGTATTGCACATATACCGTTCATGCTATACACTGGTGGTAATGGTCAATGAGCAATCGCTCATGATCAACAGGCACCTGTTTGAATCTCCAAAACACACAGAGGTTCACACCATATAAAACGACCCGATCTGCGAGACGGGTCGTTTTTGGTTTAGGCGCTAAATCGATTACGCTATTACGCGCAATTGAAGCAATTTTAAATGACGCAGTACATCATGAAGATACATTAAATGACAAACCGTAAGTACTTACAGGTTGTCTACAGCATCAGCTAGAGCATTCGCCAAAGGCGCGTATGACTCACGGCTCGATTCAGCTACTGTCTCGAGTTGTTCGTATGCTTTGCGAAGTTCAACCGTGGCGTCATCGAATCCGGGGCGTTTTTCAGCTTTGTTAGCTGCTACTAGTCCATCATAGCGCGTGATAATGTTTGTGATCACCTCTGTTAATGCGTCAGCTTCTGCCTGGTAGCTATCGAGCTCCTCGGATTGGTCTGTGATGGCTGATCGAGCGGTCGTCCAAACCTTCTTTTGGGCGGCATAATCCCCGGCTTTGGCTTTTTTGAGCTGTTGATTGGCGTCATTGACGATCTGAGTGATGTGTTGTTCAGCCTCAATACGGTGGCGAAGTTCGGTCGCAGCCTGTGCGGCTGTCTCGAGTGAATCTGCCGCTGCTTCACAATCATCCATCACTTGTCTGGCCGACTGATCGACGGCCGCCCGCCATGAGCTCAGTAGCGGCGCGTCCTCGCAGTGCGTGTCGGCCTGATTCTGCAGTGTGGTCTCGAGCTGGCGCAGCGTATCGAGGGTTGGCTCGTCTTGATCCAATAGTTCGTTCGCCGTGACTCGCGTTTGATCATACTCCGCCTGCGTGTCATCAACATACCGATTCCAGGCGTAGAAATGGTAGACAATGAACACAGCAATCAATAACACAATCACGCCGGCTGCCAGCAATACGGTGCGCTTGTGACGCCACCACGGCTGTACAGCTTTGGCCGATTTCTTTTGTCGCATCACCTGCCGCTCCACATCTCGCTCGACAGCGGCCATGGGTTGAATTTGCAGCCCTGCAAATCGATCGATTGCTGCAACATGACTGGCGCGTACGAGCCGGGACTGCCGCAAGTCGCGTGGCCGTGACCGAGCCAGTGGCCGACTTCGTGATTGATCACCATGTGGCGATAGTCTCGGATGCCGCCACCAGCGTTGTTCCAGGCGGTGGTGCCGTAACGCCAGCGGTCGTCGTTGATGATGACCGAAGTGCCGACGCGGCAACTCCACTGGACACTACAGCCAGATGAAAAGCTCGGTACTTGGCTGGCTTGACTGAGGATCAGGTTGAAGCTACCGCCGCTGTCGACTTGCTGAAAATTAAATCCCAGCTGCGCCCAGCCACGGCTGTCATTGAGCGTCTGATTGGCTTGCGCGGCAAACTCCGCTAGATTTGAGCTAGTAACGCCTTTGGTGCTGACCGTGTAGCCAATCGTGCGACCACCGCCAGTGGCGCGCGGTGCGGCGGCCTGGGCTGCTGCGGCAGCGGCGGCTTGTTCGGCGGCAACTTGGTCTTGGTACCACTGTGGTTGCGGTGTTTTTGGTACCGCGACTGCTTCGAGTGCTTCTGGTGCAGTCTGCAAACTCGTCAGCGACTCGATTGACGCGGCCGTATCAGTTTCGCCGTCTTCGGCCACCACAGCAGACCAGCCACCTATAGCTAGCACGACCGCTGCGACTATGCCTCCCCATCGTTTCATATGCACCTCAGTATACCAGCTTAATCGAGCATCGCCCACATCGCCGCCCGGTGGTGCGCGAAATTATGATACGAATAGCTACCCAGTTCGACAATCATGCTTGGGATGCCAGCGTTTGCGTAGGTCCAGTCCTCGAACGAGCCGGTGATGTCGTAGTCAAAGGTGCCGCCCTGCCCAGTTGCGTTACGATAGCCGACCATGCCAGCGTACTGCGAAGCTTTGCCGGCCGAATATCCGCCTGGATCGCCGATCACCAAGCTACCGACCGCGTGGTATGACACGAGCAGCCGCGGGCCATAGGCGCTAGCCAGATTCATGATGGCGCGGGTTTCTGGCTCGGAGCCTGGCTTGCTGCCACCGCCGCCTTTGACCGGGCCGTTGGTGTCGTTGATATCTTTGACCCAGTTGCTGGTCGGGAAGTTGCGGCTGATGTTGACATTATTGGCGTTATTGCGCGAGCCTGCCGCTACACCGTCGGGGTTGATCGATGGCACGACGATGATGCGACGGTTGCCGATTTTGCTCGGGTTGGCCTCGAGCTCGGCGATCCACGAATCCATCATGTATTTTGAGCTGACTTCGTTGCCATGAATTGCACCGGTGTAGAGCGTGACTGGGCCGCTGTTGCCGAAATGATAGGCGACGATTGCCCGGCCCTGCGTCGAGTAGCCGATAACACTGGTCGTGTAGCAAATCGTGCGACTCTTGTAGCTCCAGCCGTCGGTGTTTTCGATATCCCATTTGCTGAGCAGTCCGCCGCCGACGCTAACCGTGAATGGCACGCAGCGCCCCAGACCGTTTAGCTGCACAGCAACCTGTGTCGCGCTCAGTTTGCTGACGGCGGCTGAGCCACCTTTGACGCTGACAAATTTGGTAATGTCCTGTTTGTCCGACAGCGGCTGGTCAAAGCTAATGATGGCCTGGGCGCTCGGGTCGACTTTGACGCTCGGGATCGAGATGCCAGTGACTTTTGGACCGCCCGATACCGTGAACGGCACGTCATAGCTGTCGACCAGTGTCGAGCTATCGACCGCATCGACCGACGTCAACGCGATGGTATACTTTGTTTCTCGCGGCAAATCCTCGTCGAGCTTGGCAG
>JAUIGH010000043.1 GCA_030429935.1 bacterium
CGACGCCAAGACAATCGCGCTCGTCGCCGAAATCCATGACACTGATTGGGTCGAGACCGAGTCCGAAATCGACGCGCTGTTTCTGGAAAGCGAGATGGTCAAACGCTATATGCCGCGCTACAACGTGCTGCTACGTGATGACAAAAGTCAGCTATACGTGCGCATCGATATGAAAAGCGAATGGCCGCACGTCAGTTACACGCGCAATCCGAGTGATGACGGCGCGGAATATTTCGGACCGTTCTTTAATGGCTACGCGCTCAAAAAAGCGCTGCGCTATTTGCGGCCGATATTTCCATACTACACACGCGAGCCACGCAAAGTTGCCTCTAAACTAGAAGCACAAATCGGCCTGAATCCATCACGAGAATATGGCAGCAAAACGTACAAAAGCAATCTCAAAAAGCTCATCAGCTACATCAAAGGAAATCGAAAAGCGTTGGTGCGCGAGTTTGAGTCGGAGATGAAACGAGCAGCCGCTGAACAGGATTTTGAGCGCGCTGCACTGTATCGCAATAAGTTGTTTCATATGCGCGAGTTGCAGCGACGCATTATGTTTGGTGACCGTGAGTTTTTGGATATTTCTAAAGACAAAGCATTGACAGACCTAGCGACGATCCTGGGTCTGACGACGCTCAAACGCATCGAGGGTTATGATATCTCACATCAAAGCGGACAGCACGTTGTCGCCAGCATGGTGGTATTTACCAACGGCGTCAGTGATCGTAGCGAATATCGCAAATTCAAGATGAGCAAACAGACCAATGATGATACGGCGCAAATGTACGAGACGATCTACCGTCGGCTTGGTCCAAAAAACCTACAGAGTTGGGGTACGCCGCAGCTGCTATTGATCGATGGCGGCAAAGGTCAATTGCAAGCAGCACTGCGGGCTCGCGATGAGCGCGATGTCGATGTCCCAGTCGTGTCGATTGCCAAACGCGAGGAAGAATTGATTATCCATGCTGACTCACGCGTTGATTTGACTGATTGGCGGCGCGTGTTGCCAGACGGCGTGGCTGTACGTCAGGAATCTGATTTCATTGTCATTAATCTGCATGCTGGGCAGCGCAATCTAGGTTCGCATACAAAGAATTTGCGCGGTGAGCTGAGCATGAGTCCATACAGCGATGTGGTGAAACTGTTTCAGCGCATCCGTGACGAGTCGCATCGGTTTGCCGTCAGCTATCACACAACGCTCAAGCGCAGCGCAGCCAAACGCAGCCAGCTCGATGATATTCCTGGCATCGGCCCAGCAACACGTAAAAAATTATTGCGCCAGTTCGGCAGTAAGCGTGGTGTGATTACAGCGGATCAGCGTGAGCTCGAGCAATGTGTCGGTCCCAAACTAGCACAAGTAATTCGCCAACACACAGCGCCCGATACGCGAGAGTGATATAGTAAACCCAATGACGCGATGGAGTGCAGATTATCACACACAAAATAGGCGCAAGTTAGCCCAAAAAATCGATGGGGGGTTCGTTGCGATAGCCGGCCACGTGGCAGTGCAGCGTAGTAATGACACGGCACAGCCGTTCAAACAAGATGCCAACATGTGGTATTTGTCTGGCGTCACCGAGCCAGGGTGGCAGTTGCTGTATGATGGTACACGCGATTACGCGTGGTTGGTGCGGCCTGATACGGATGAAGTGACGCGGATATTTGACGGTGGCATCGATGACGCGCAAGCTCTGGCTCGTAGTGGGGCCGACACAGTAATCGCTCAGCGCGATCTCGAACAAACATTGCGCCAGATTGCTCGCACGCACAGCGCAGCGTACGCGCTCGATCCAAAGCCATTGGCTGCTAGTATGTCATTTGCGCTCAATCCAGCAGCTGCACGACTGTATGCGGTGCTAGAGCGAATCTTCGCCGGAGTGACCGATGTCCGCCGCGACATGGCACAGCTGCGGGCTGTCAAAACCGAAGATGAGTTAGCAGTGATCCGTGCAGCCGTCCAGCTGACGACACGAGCGTTTGAGCATGTGCGAGAAAACATCGCATCGTATCGGCATGAATATGAGATCGAAGCCGAATTTGGCTATCGATTCAGACGTGCCAATGCGCAGTTTGCCTACGATCCGATCGTAGCGGGTGGTAAAAATGCTTGTACGCTGCACTACATTGCCAATGATGCCGCTCGTCCTAAGCGAGGTGCCGTGCTGATTGATGTCGGCGCCGAAGTTGATGGCTACTGCGCAGATATTACGCGCACTTACGGCTGGACACGTCCGACCAAACGTGTCGAGCAGTTGCATGCGGCGCTCCGAACGGCACACCACGAGATTATCGATTTGATTGAACCCCACATGCCAGTCGCCGATTATCAGCGTCAGGTGGACGACATCATGAAACGTCAGATGGTGTCTGTCGGCTTGCTGACGTCGACGGCGGACGAAGCCTATCGCACGTACTTTCCACACGCCGTATCGCACGGGCTAGGTATCGACGTGCATGACAGCCTGGGTGGAACACGCCTGCTCGAACCCGGCATGGTTATCACTGTCGAGCCTGGACTGTATCTCGCGGATGAAGGCATCGGTCTGCGGATCGAAGACGATGTAGTTGTGACAGCCACAGGGCACGAGAACCTCAGCGCCAGCCTCTCGACGAGCTTGATGTAATAGGGTAAAATAAACGGTAATGAAACGACAACTGCTCGGCTTTATTATCCGTTGGATGCTCAACACGCTTGGGCTGTGGCTAGCTATCAAATTATTTGGTACCGGCTATACCGAAACGCCTGAAAGCGGTTTGGCATTTTTGGGTGCTGGATTATTATTTTCGGTCGTCAATGCCGTATTGCGTCCGATAGTAATCATCTTGTCACTGCCTGCGTTACTGCTGACACTCGGACTATTTATGTTGGTGGTCAACGGATTTTTGGTCTACGTGGCGATTGCATTGGCGCCTGGTATTCAGATGACGTTCGGATACGCGATTTTGACTGGAATCGTCATCAGTCTGTTAAACTATATAGTAAGTAACGTCATAGATTTGCGCTACGTGCGTTCACAGGAGGAGCTACGATGAGCCTAGATACAATTTTGCAGATCGCCATGGTTGGTTCGGCAGTATTGATGATTACTGCGATTTTATTGCAACAACGCGGTGCGAGCTTGGGTGCAGGCTTCGGTGGGTCGAGCGAGCTGTACACGACGCGGCGTGGATTTGATAAGAATTTGTTTGAAGTAACCATCATCTTTGCAGTCGTGTTTGTGCTGTCGATTTTGGTCAGTTTGCTATTGCCAGCCGCCTAGCACATAGATTCGATGCAAGACAAGCCACCAAAAAAATCAAAAAAGTCAAGCTGGAAGCAATTTCAGAAACTTTCGATCGATCCAAAAAAGCTAAAATCTCGGGCGGCGCGCGTCGAGTCGGCGACCACCAAACACGCCCACCGTTTCATCGTTAAACGACTCAATAACATTCGCTATGTTCGCTCGCATGTTTTGTTGTGGATGGGAAGTGTCGTGGCCATCTTGGTGGCAGTGGCGTCACAATTCCTGATCGGCAGCCAGGGATTTACGCAAATGGGCCCAGTTCAGACCGGCACCTATGCCGAAGGCGTCTTGGGCGCAGTCGACACACTCAATCCGCTCCAAGCATCATCGAGCGCCGAAGTTGCCGCCAGTCGTCTATTGTTTTCATCACTTTACACGTATGACAAAACCGGCACCTTGCACCCGGACGTCGCCAGCTCACTAGCGATCGACGACAGCGGTGAAATCTATACTGTCAAACTGCGCGAAGATGTACGATGGCACGACGGTCGCGAGTTGACGGCTGACGACGTTGTTTTCACGATTGATTTGATCACAAACCCCGAGACACGCTCACGCTCATCGCTACGGACAAACTGGCGTGATATCACTGTCGAAAAGCTCGACACCTACACCGTCAAATTCACACTGCCAGCCTATGCGGCATTTCCACACGCGTTGACATTTCCGATCGTGCCGAAGCATATTTTGCAAGACGTCCCAGCGGCTGCTATCCCCGAGAGCGGTTTTGCAAGTGAGCCTGTCGGGTCGGGTCCATTTGTCTTCCGGTTGCTGCAAAATGTTGACATCGCCTCGAACCATCGTACAGTACACATGGTTGCTAACACCGACTACTTTGGCACCACACCGAAGCTAGGTCGATTTGAACTGCATGCGTATCCTGAAACAGAGGCATTGCAGCGGTCGTTAGAATCGCGGGCGATTACGGCGGCAGCTGACGTACCAATGTCATTGGCGCAGATCAGTGTCGATCGTGGCTACAAGCAGCAGCAATTTCCGTTAGATAATGGTGTGTATCTGCTATTTAACACAACTGGCAGTGTGCTCGAAGACCGTGATGTCCGTCGCGCGTTGCAGCGTGGCATCGACACCGACGCGGTCCGTCGAGCTGCTGGCGAAAATTTGCCATCGCTCGGACTGCCGTTTATTTCATCGACGTATTTTGCGAACACAGACTTACCAACTGCGCCGTCATACAACACTGATCAAGCGAATAAGCTACTCGACGACGCCGGCTGGGAGCGAAATAGTGCTGGAGTCCGTTCGAATGATGACACAACGCTTTCACTGGGCTTGACGACAGTTAAAAACGAACAGTTCGAGCGAGTCGTCGAAACGCTGGCCCAACAATTGCGATCACTCGGCGTCGAAGTCGAAGTCACAGTTGTCGATGACGGCCAACCGGGTTCGAACTTTCGCCAAGATGTGCTGCAGCAGCGAAACTACGATCTGTTGGTCTACGAGTTGCCGATCGGAGCTGACCCGGATGTGTATGCTTACTGGCACTCGTCACAATTAGGCGTGTCTGGATATAATTTTACGAATTATTCAAATAGCGTCAGTGACGCAGCATTGGCCAGTGCGCGTGACCGAACTGACCCAGAACTTCGTCGAGCAAAGTACGTCACGTTTGCTCGTCAATGGCTCAGCGACGCACCAGCTGTCGGTTTGTATCAACAAGTTTCGACCTATGTCTACAACAAAAACGCCACGGCGATTCCTGCTGGCTCAACATTAGTCATGTCGTCTGATCGCTATTCGTCGGTGTCGCAGTGGACTGTCAGTCGCGGCCCCGTTTACAAAACCCCGTAGCCCCGCTATAATTACGCGGTGACCACGCACTGGTGGCGGAATTGGTAGACGCGCTAGCTTGAGGGGCTAGTGATCATTGCGATCGTGGAAGTTCAAGTCTTCTCCAGTGCACCAAATAAACTCATCGTTTGATGAGTTTATTTTTTCGAAACTGCGAAGAGCTCAGATGGCGCTTAGGAGTGGTCAAGATTGTTGCCCGAATCGTAGAATCTATCGAAGCCTCGATGTCAGAAAGTTGATTTGCGACACTCGCCTGACTGTCATAGCCGCGCAGGCATACTACAAAGTCGACGTCCGCGGCGAGTTGCTCGATACCACGCCACTGTTTGAGGCTCGGTACGATGTCGGAACCGACCAGGAGTGTCAAATTCGCATGTGGAAACAGTGATTTAATTTGCGGGAGTGTCCGGTCAACAGTAAATTTCTCGTCGTCGAGTTTCAGTAGTTCAAGGTGCGCGTGTCTCTCAATACGCTCTTGTATGTGCTCGCGACGTGGATCAATCGCAGTCACGTCGGATTTATTTCTCGGCCGGGGCTCGGGTATAAACAGAACCTTATCGAGCTTACAAACATCAAGTGCCGCAAGCGCAAAAGCAACATGCCCGTCAT
>JAUIGH010000006.1 GCA_030429935.1 bacterium
CGCAGACGAGGGAGAAGACCAGGCTCTACGATGTCAGGATCCTCCCGGCGATCAACGCACCGGGTGCGGTGGAGGCGGTCGCGGGGCTTACCCTCGTCGAGGCGTTCCGGACGTTCCAGGCCAAAGTGCCGGCACCTGCACTGACGACCGAGCAGCTGTCGTTGCAGGCGGCCAAGGGTCTAGCGGACGCAACCATCATGGAGTCACAGGCCTACAACGCTGAGCCTTCGCTGACAACCGGCTGGGTCTTTACACCGTTCGGCGTGCGACACGACAACCCACTAGTGGCACTTGGTGATACTACTACCGACGAGCAGCAAGCACTGGAGCTGTTCGCTGAGTTCGTTTCGACGGACGAGGCGCAGCGAGTGGCGTCCGACTTCGGGTTCAACCAGTATGACGACTACAGTGGCGTAGAGAATATGCTGAGCGGCGCTCAAATCTCTGGAGCACTTGGCGTATGGAAGGCGAACAAAGACGCCGGCGTACCACTGGTGTCGATGATCGTCGTCGATCGCTCTGGTTCGATGTACGACAGCAACAAGATCGAACAGGCACGCCAAGCGCTACTAGCAGGTGCTGGCGAGATCAGCACAGGTAATTACGTCGGACTGGTCAGCTACGCCAGTGACATTACAGTCGACGTTCCTATCGGGCAGTTCACTGACCAACAGCGTTCGTTGTTCGTCGGTGCTGTTAACAACATGGTCCCTGAGGGTGGAACTGCGACTAACAGCGCTATCGTCGCCGCACTGAACGAGATGCTAGCGTATGAAGTCGAGGCTGATGAAGTCAAGTACCGAATCATCTTGATCTCAGATGGTGCGACGAACGAAGGTCTCAGATTGGACGCTGCACTCGAAGTCGTCGGCGGACTCGGTGTTGCAATCTACAGTGTCAGCTTTGAGACCGACGCCTCGCTCAATGAAATGCAGGCCTTGGCCAGTGTCGGTCGCGAGTCGGCCTCGGTGATTACTGCAAACTCTGAAGACGTCACGATGCTCTTCAGAAACATGGCGCGTAACGCGCTGTGATTTCCTGACCATCCACCGGGCCACCACACTATTCGTTTCTCGACTAGTGTGGTGGCCCTTTTAACTTTATAGCTAAATCGTGCCGCCCTGGCAGATGTAGCAGCGGCCGCAAAGTGAGTCGTAGGTGACGTTGCCGGTTTCGATGGCAACTTGATCGCCGTCGGATACGTACCGATTGCCGACTTTTCGGGTGTTGAATTCGGCTTGGCTACCACAAAAGCACATGGTAGGGAGTTTTTCGATGCTGTTGGCGACCGCGACCGGTATCTGCGGTACAATGCTTGGCTCATACTCCCCTTTTGTATCTATTGTACCGCAGCCGCCGTGATGTGTGCGTTGTCAAATTGTTGATGTATGCTTACGAAGCGCCGAGGGCTAGGATAATTGTTCCGAGTGTAATGATAGCCGCACCGGTTAGCTTGTTGCGAATGTTTGACTCGTTGAGAACTTTCCAGCCTAGAAGCACACCAAATAAACTGTCAAATCGTCGCAGTGCGACAGCGTAGCTCGAATAGGTCAATGACACGGCAACCAGATGAAGCAAGCCGCTGAGTACTGAGCTAATTGTCGAGCCGAGCACCTGACGGCCACTCTGCTGAACCGAAGATATGATTTGACGCCTTTGTTTGGTGACGAGTACGTAAGACATCAGGACGGCGGCCAGCAGATTGGTTGCGAAGAGCACTGTAACCACACCGTACCCAGCGTTTGTCGCGGATTTGAGGAAGACGGTGTTGATGGCATAACTCGCAGCCACACCGACGCTCAGCCACGCAGCAGGACTCTTGAGCAAGTGAACAAGTGGGTCAAACCACCGTACCTTGCTGGGTTGTATTGCCATGATGTAGGTGCCAATGATGATAACCCCTAGACCTATGAAACCTGATACCGGTGGTGCTTCGGCGAGGATAAATAATCCTCCAAGCAGTGTGAAGAACGGGATTAAACCGTTGAGAGGCGCGACGAACGACAGTTCTTCACGCTCTAATGCCATGACATTGAGCAGCACTCCTAGCACAGAGAATACCGCTGCGCCAACTATAATTCCTAAGTCGTCACGAAATATCAACAACAGATCAGCGTCTAGGTACATCGTGAGTGGCAGCAGTAATACGGTCGCAATGGACGCGTTGAGCCACGCAAACACTGACGCAGAGACGTTATGGGTTATTTGCTTACGAAATAGTCCTGTCAGAGACTTGAAAAACGCGCCACTGATTCCGGCGAGGATCCACAACATGAGTATATTTTAGCGTATTACGGATAAAATCGTGACTTAGATTGTGCCGCCCTGGCGCAGGTGGCAGCGTCCACAGAGTGAGTCGTAGGTGACGTTGCCGGTTTCGATGGCAACTTGATCACCGTCGAACACGTACTGGTCGTCGACTTTGCGTTTGTTGAACTCGGCCTGGCTGCCACAAAAGCACATGGTTGGGAGTTTTTCGATGTAATCCGCAACTTCAAGTAATCGTTTGGCGCCGGGTTCGAATAATCGGTTACGAAAATCTGCCCTGAGGCCATGACAGATGACCGAAATGTCGTGCTGCTTGGCTAGAAGGAACAGCTGGGAGACGTGCTCAGCACTCAAGAATTGTGCTTCGTCGATGAGGACACAGTTCGTCTTCGGATAATCTTTTAGCACCATCTTTTCGAGATTCATTGAATCATCGCTCAATATATCGGCGTGCCGGCTGTGCCCACCGCGCGCGACGATAAGGTCATCGCCTTTGGTGTCCAACACCGGTTTGATGACGACGACGCGCAAACCGCGTTCTTCGTAATTGTAAGCCGTCTTGATCAGCGTGTCCGATTTGCCGCTGTTCATCGCGCCGTATTTAAAGTGCAGTTTAGCCATAGTTATGATTTGTCTGTTAGATATCCATGTCTGCGCAACCAAGGAATATATTTGTGTTGAATAGCTGGTGCGAGTTTCGATTTGCGCATGATTTCAATGTCGAGGCATGCGAGCTCTTTGATTTCGGCTGATGCCTCGGGCTGTTTGTGTACATTAGTGATGAGATATGAATAAAGTATGACCTTGTCGTATCGAGTTTTGTCGTACGAATCTGCGACAAATCTACCAATATAACGTGTACTACAGAGACCGGTATCTATGCATAGTTCTTCTTGAAGCTCGCGACGCAGAGTCTCGTATGTGCTTTCGCCATGCTCGGGCTTTCCGCCAGGTAGCGAAAAGGTTTCATAATCTCTCGACCGTACAAGCAACAGAGTGTTATTTTGTACAATTAGACCAACAGATACGACAACATTCTGAGATTTCATACAGCTTATAACCTCAATCGAACTACAACGACGCTTCAACAGCCGCCCAGGTGGCGTCGGGGTTGTCTTCGGGGACGATGATGGTGACTTGGTCTCCGATATTGATGCGGAAGTACGTCACGCTGGCCAGCAAGATGCGGTATTCGCGGCCGCTGGCTTCGACGTAGTAGGCGCCATCGTGTTGGGTCAGGGTGCCGATGATTTGCTTACGCTCGATCGGGCCGATTTGCTTGTAGATGAAACCACCGTCGTCGGCGATGGTAAGTTTCAGGATGTCGCCTTCGACCAGTTTTGATTTGCTGGCGTAGTTGGCTGGGACTGGGTAAGTTTTGCCGTCGGGGCCGATCATGACCTGGCCGTCAAAAACACCTTCGATGACTTTGCCGCTGACTTCTTCGCGGGGGCTGTGGGTGTTGGACACGACCGATCCATCGTCACCGACGATACTGATCAGCAGCTCTTTGGCCGCAGCTAAATTAGTTTCTGCCTCATTGATCAACGAGGTCAGTCGTTTGACTTGCTTCTCGGGTAATTCAGACATATTGCTCGCATTCCTTTGTCTGTTTTTGGGTGGTATTACCTCTATATATACAGTTCGCGCGAGTATAAGTCAACGCCCCCGGGCTTGTCAACTGGATTTTTTGCCCAGCTATCCACAGCCGTGACAGTAGCAGCAGCACAAACGTTGTAAATAATGTGGTGCACGTGCAACCAAAAACTACTCCCGGCATAGATAGCAGAGAGCAGTCGATTTGGATTTCGTATAACGATGGTCACGGAGTGGTCAGTGTTAGGCGAGTTCGACAGTTGCGCCAGCTTCTTCGAGCTGCTTTTTCGCTGCTTCAGCTTCGTCTTTCGCGACGTTTTCTTTGACAGCTGATGGTGCGTCGTCGACGATCGCTTTTGCTTCGCCGAGGCCCAGGCCAGTGATTTCTTTGACGGCTTTGATGACAGCGACTTTTTGAGCGCCAGCGTCAGTCAATTTGACGGTGAATTCGCTCTTTTCGTCGGCTGCGTCCGCACCAGCGTCACCGCCAGCAGCTGGACCGGCTACGACAGCTGCGGCTGCAGCTGGCTCGATACCGTATTCGTCTTTCAAGACGTTTTTGAGTTCGTTTACTTCGAGTACTGTGAGCTTTGTCAGCTCTTCAGCAAGTTTCTTTACATCTGCCATAATGGGAGATCCTTTCGTACTATGCTTTGTAGTGGGGTGCCTAGATTAGGCGGTAGCTTTGGCTTCGACACCATCGAGCAACGCATGGAGGTTGCCAGATAGGCCGTTGGTGATGTCGTGTACTGGGCTGAGCAGCTGCGCAATTGTCTCGGCGATGAGCTGTTCTTTGCTCGCCAGGCCAGCCAAGTCTTTGACTTGATCAGCGCTGAGCAGTTCAGCGTCACCGGAAATTGCTCCGACGAACTGCAGAGCATCGTGCTCTTTTGCAAATCCATTGAGCACTTGAGCGGGTGCGACTTCGTCGCTATCACTCATGGCGTAGAGCAGCTGTCCAGAGAGCACCGATGTGTCGACGTCAGCCAGCGCTTTTGTTTCAGCAACGGCGACGCGAACTAGTCGGTTTTTGACGACTTTGATGACGACACCGGCTTCACGAGCACGAGCGCGCAGTTCTTGCATATCGGTGACGCACAGTCCCTGATATGCAGCAAATACGGTCATGCGTGAATTTGCCAGTAATTCTGTCATCTCACCTACCAAAGCGTGTTTTTTATCGCGTGAAATAGCCATAAAACTCCTTCTGTTATGAGAGGGTTAGCTTTGTTGTGGGGTATCGTGTGACCAATCGTGTTAACGAACGACATGAACAAACCCGTAACGAGTTCGTACCAGTTGGACAAAACGTAGGAAGAAAATTCCCTCGGTAGCGGATTAAGCAGGTTACCCCGCGGCTACTGTCTTTGGTTATGTCTGTAAATTACTGTACCATTCTCATGCCCATTTTACAATGGCTTTTCGCGCTAACAGAACAGCTCGTATGCGTTCACGCTCCGTCAGTTCATCACTAGAATCATAGAGGTCTCTTGCTCGTTTAGATCCGTTGAGACCGGTGCGAGAAACGAACTCAGGATAAGCCATCATCCACCTCTGGCTAGGAATCAAGCCATCGTATGCCACATTCAGTAAATCATCAATTAATAATTGAACTTTTAAGTCGCCAACTTGCGCGTTTAACCCGTGTGCTACCGCTTCATCACGCAAGCTCATCAACTGAGTCCATGAATATTTTTCAAGTGTTTTCTCAGCAGCATCCAGATTGTTCACAATACCAGCTTGCAGTGCGCTTGGAGATATCATGCATGATTTTGCAGCATCTAAATCCAATTCATATAATTGACTGTCTGCAAAATTTGCACCTGCATCCCTACCCTCGATATAAATAAACGAAGTCTGGTTTGTAAAAAAATCAGTTAGCTTGTCGTTACCAGAGAGTAATGCATCTGTATAGGCGGTGGGTTCGACATGATTGTCAAGAAAAGAGTATCGAATCCTAGCGCCTGAGAATTGCATGAACTGGTTTACTGAAAGATCATGTAACGATGGTCGAATGTGAGCGGTAAATTTATCTGGGTAGCTGTAAACAGCAGTAGATGGCGTGCGGAGATATGAGTGTAGGTCGGTCGCGATCTGCGGCACAAAACTCGTGTGGTTTCCATGCACATCTGGTCGAAGGACCGGAAACATAGTTGTTCCACTGCCGTGCACCCAATGGAAATAGTCAGACAGCTCTCGTATCGGAGTAGAGGGCGGTGAAGCAAGTTGTAGGTCTGAGGCATGAATAGATTGTCTAAAGTATGCGCTCCATAAACGCAACCGATTTTCATCACATCCAGTGACCTTACCATTGTGAAACGGACTATTTGCGTATAGCGCTATTATTGCTGCACCAAATCCAATGATTGAATTTAATGCTCTAGGCGCTTCTTCCGCAGATACACCTGTTGACGGGCTATTCTGCACCTGGCCCCTGATGGTCTCTTGATGTTTCCAGTTTCGGACTTCTCGAGCATAGGAACCTGGTTTAGGTAAAGAAAACTTTTGAACGGTGTCCCGATCTAGCGAGACTAATGGACTGTTCGACATATTCACGACGTTCGCACCGCAGGCACCCAGTGAACGAATGAGTATTTCGTGCTGGGCGCTAACTAACTTCTCCATAGCAGCGAGGCCACCATCGTGTTCACAAATGGGCTTCGAAGAGCTCTCGCCGTTATTAAATGAGCCGTCTATACTTTCTAGACCGATAGGAGTTTGAACACCGACTATTCGCGCTCCTGAGTGTGTCAGAACGCCATCGACTCCTGACTTTCGATATTCGTTAAGTACGTGCATGAATGTATTGTCAGTGTGGCCGGCAGGAAGTCCATCTTCTGAAATAATTGCCTTTTCGCTTTCCAATCCATACATTCTTTGGCAAGCATCAATATTACATTGTTCAGTATCTATAGACATACCTGTCCGAATATACTATAGTATTTAATGATTGACAATGAGTGATACATACAAATTTTCAAAAGCCGAGCAGGTAGTTTCGCCTTTTATGGTCTACACAGCAAGTGACGCCGAGCAAGCGTCTATCAGTGAATTGGATTTGAGCACAGGACTGGGATTATTGTCACAACCAGTGGATAGTGCGGTACGGAATAAAGTAACTGCAAAAATCGCTATAGGTCCGCCACATGAAAAGACTTATTACGTGTCAGATGACAGCTCGAGAACTAGATTGACTCCGGATCGTCAAGCTGCGCTTGACATTACAGATGAGATCATCGATAGGTCGAGTGGCTCGATTGATGTGTATACACTGGCACAAACAGCACTCTGTGACGGCAACCTCAGTATGATGCGGCAATCATCTTACCGTGGTTTAGATCTGTGGATAAGAGTTGAAGAAGGGTTAAGCTACGAAGCTGATATGCTTGCAAGCCTGGCGGAAAATGAAAGTGAGGCTACGTATTCCGACGACTACGGCATCACCAAGGTTGGAGTTCGAGGTTTAAAACGTTTGATACAGACTCGAGGCTACGAGCTGAGAAATGGAGCTGAGAGTTGTGTTATTCCAAATATACCATCTTGCGAATCGTACATGGCTGCCGCGGCTATTGATCAGACGAGGCTAGCAAACAGCAAGATCACGAGAATTCTGCCTTGGTTCATGGAAGACAGAGAAGAGGCCGCGCGCTTTCTGAGCACGCTAGCGCCTGAACTTGCGGGACATCCGCCTATCGAATCGGTAATTCTCGGACCGACCGGGGACATCAAACGTGTATTTGGATGGAATGGATTTCAGCCAAAAGAAACACGGGAACTTTTATCATCACGAAAAGCGCATGCAGTCGCTTCACGCATGGTCGACGTTTCGCATGGCGCAGCTATGAGACGCTGGAGTGAAGGCCGCAATGGCGGTCAACCGGTTGACGAAATTATATCTAAGGAAATGACATTCTCGGAACGTTTACGATTGTTCTCAGAAGAACCGAACCGCATCGTGCCATTATTTACTGCAGTAATCAAACCTAACGCTGCCTATGAACAGGTGGCCTCTGTCTTTTCGGCTATAGATGGTCTACTATCGGAGGTTTCAATGCCGGCTCAAACTACTATAAAAGAAGTTTCCTATATTGATGGTAAAAATACAAACGGTGTATTGTCGTTAGATTTTAGAACTAATTTGACAGTGCCGCATCGTGAATCGAACATCAACATCAAGTTGATTTTTGAATCGGTTGGTGCTGGAGAAGCGCTTAAGGTTGAGCATTTAGCTAATTCATCATCGGATGCTTACCGCGCTATCGTGGCGTATCTCGAATCTACCGGAGCATGTTTGAGGTACGCTCTCGCTGAAGTGGTAGATCCTGACTTTTGAGCCATCGAAGCGCATTACTATAGACCTCTGCAGGCGTTAGTGATGAGGTGTCGATTAGGTAGCGTTTTTCATCAAAGTAATCCAGGTCACCGCTTCCTGCCTGATTGTAAAAATCTATTGTTTGAGAACATTGTTTCTTCAGGTAGTCCAAACTTTCATATTTATCTCTATTTTTGTGATCCTTAACTCTGCTCCAGGCAATCGAAGGTTCACACACTAAATAGATAGTAGCGTCGGGCTTTGTTAACTCTGTAATTCGATTAAGTTTTAGCATTTCTTCGTAGTCGTATCCTTGTACCGCTCCGTGTATAAGCGAGTCCATCCAGCCGCGCTGAGATAAGAGGGTATCATTATCCTTGAGCATTGATTGAATTTTATAATTCGACAAACGGTTGTCGAGCGCGAAAATCAGTCTATCTGTCCACGTATCACCGTATTGCGTTCCATTACCAGATAGATTCAACAATTTGAGAGTAGAAGGTAGGTTCGGTAAATGGAGAGTAGTGGCGTTGAGTGCACTTGATAGCTTCAGCATCAACCCGGTCTTCCCTGCTCCATCCAATCCAGTAATTACTACATACATACGAACTGTGCTAATTCATTGCTATAATTCATATTGTATTTTATAATACATAAATGGATTTTTTACAAGACCGACGATTCCATCCACGAGAGCTTCGTGAAAATGAAGAGCGTGAAATGAATGCAAAAGTGTTGCCCCCTCTTCAGTTTGACCCTCTAGATAAACAGGGCAATTTGCGTGAGGAAACTGAAGCCGCCATGGAGGCAGCTCGTGAACAAGCGGTAGAATACATAGGTGGGATATACCCAAGCGATATTGTACACACAGCGATCGAGGTCAACTACGCGGACAGAATTCGTAAAGCTGTGGAATCATTGCAAAAATTCTTCGATTCACGTGGAGCAACTGCTGCCTACAGAGAAATTTTCTCTCTGCACGAACACACGCGTGCAGAGCACGCTGCAGTGTTTTTTTTCGAAAAGTTCAAAGATTTACCATCGATTGATTTGGCATCTGCCATCTGTACACGTGATTCGAGAAACTTGGTCACGGAAACACTAGATATAGTCGGTCGTAACTTCTACAACGAAGCTGTAATCGATGATACGCCTCGTGTTACATCCTATGATCTGCAAAGCATCGACCACCACATGTACACAATTATCACTGCAAAAAAAATCATCGCCCGTTCGCACGACGCAAATTTCAAACGACGTAAAACATACATAGCTAAGACATCAGGTCTAATAGACTGCAATTTGGATACTATTGGTACGATTCAAGAGGCTCTCGCAGGAAATAGTGTAACTCCTGACGTATTACAGCCTGTCATAGAATCAATCTTTGTTGAACGCGTTTCAATTGATGACCAGCTAAACTGTTAAGTCGAGTAGCTATTTATTAAGAAAGTTATTAATTTCGCGCAAAATCATTCGGTGAATTGATTCAATAGGCATCATTTGATGCTTATCCATGCAAGAGATAGGAGTAAATTCTTTCGGATACAGCTCGCAAAGTTCTTCGTAGTTGCGTTTAGCTTTTTCCAAGTGATCTGCGTCGGCTTCGTGGATGTCGCGCTTAGTGGTCGTGTATGAGCGTCGAGCTCGATTTTCCATGTTAGCATGTGCAATTGATGACGGTACGAGCAAAACGATGTTTACGTCTGCGCGAGGTATGCCGAGGACGTCATACTCCGTTGTCATAGTACGCTCGTAAAACTTTTTTCGTTCAGAAGCGTCGTCAATTTTTGCTCCTTGGTGAGCCAAATTGCTACCCATGTATCGATCACAGATCAGGACGCTGTCAGGATCGGACAATATGTCGCGCATTTCTGCGCTGGCGGCGTAGCGATCGATAGCGTATGGTAGAACGCCCAGATCAGCCGGTACGTCGTTTGGGCCGCCATATTCACCGTTCAGGTATTTTTCGACATAGAACGCCGAGTCATTTCCGTAGCGTGGGAACTTTTGCCGGTACACTTTCTTGCCCTGAGATTCGAGGTATTTGACCAGCAGATCGGCTTGAGTGGATTTGCCCGAACCGTCACCGCCTTCGATGGCGATGAACTGGCCCACTACTTCATACCTTTCGCGAGACCCTCGATAATCGGAGCCGATTTGCGGGCGTCTTTGAAGGCACGCGGTAGCATATCTTCTGGCTTCCAGGTAGCGATCAATTCGTCTAGGTCGTCGGTGTGCTGGTATTTGCCGCTCATGCCATCGCGGCCGCTGGCGTAACCACCTTCGACTGGCCCTGTATGATGAAAAATCAGCTGGCCGACACGCTCGCCGACCGGTAATACAACACTTTCGTGCATGTTCAAGTTGTAAATCTCGAGGGTGATGCGATTGACGTAGCCGGGATCGACCCAACCTGCGTCGAAACAGACCGCGACACCATTTCGCCCCCAGCTCGAGCGGCTTTTGACTTCACATGCACCGCCGTGAGCGCGGATACCAACGAACTCGTGGGTGTGACCGAGGATGCGTTCACCAGGACGCAAGACGATGATCGGGTGGTCGTCAGGAATGTTCTCAAACAGCTCGGTGTCATTTTCTTCACACCATTGTTTGTGCGGCATTGCTTCGAGCGGACCTTTGAAATACCGATCAACATCCGATTTATCGAATGGATTATAGATACCGCTGGCTTCTGGCTGGTATTCCTGCTTGTAAAAATAATGTCCTAGAGTGAAATCCAGGCTGGCTTCGGACACATGCGCCGGATCGAACGGCACACAGACGATGCGCTCATCATCAATCGCCGCCAGTATTTCGGTGTTACTGTATACTCCCATAAACTCTCGCTATTGTAGCAGATTATTTCAGTTGTCGGCGAGCGATTGCGCGTGTGATGAAATCGTACAGCGCGAATACGCCGGTAAAGATAAATCCGAGCATGATTCGATTCGCAATATCAATCGGTTCACGGACGAACAGGTCGATGACGATGAGTAGTAATACGAACAGCACTCCAGTGATGATGCTGCGCACCATGATCTCGCTATCGGGCAGGTTTGCCAGCAATTCGAGTTGTTGCTTATTCGTCATTTTCGGAGCTCGGTTGGCCATACCTGGTAGTGTATCATGAGTGGTATGAAGACGATTGTTGTGGCGATGGACAAGAATAACGCGATTGGATTTGATAACGATCTACCGTGGGGGCGTTCGCTCAAGGATGATTTAGCGCACTTCAAGCGCACGACACGCGGTGGCTCAATCATCATGGGCCGCAAGACATTCGAGAGCCTCGGTTCACGGCCGCTACACGAGCGCGAAAACATCGTGGTGACGCGCAATCCAACTGCCGCCAAAGGTGTGCTATCTGCACTGTCACTCGATGCAGCTTACGCTCTGGCCCGCAACGAGATATTCATTTGTGGCGGTGGACAGATCTACGAGCAAGCGATCACTGACGCCGATCGTCTCATCGTCACCCACGTCGACGCTGAGTTTCCGGACGCTACCGTGCACTTCCCTGTCATCGACTCAGGAATGTGGCTTGAAACCGCCCGTGAGCATTATGATGCCGATGACCGCAACGCATATGCGTTCGATATCGTCACATATTCACGATAATTTAGTAATTGCTGTTTTGATACTCTCAAGTAGCTCGGTAGTCGATGTGTATGGATTAACATCTGCGGTGACAAAGCGCAACGCGTCCGACGGTCGAGCAGTCGCTTTATGAACAGCTATGATTGGTATTTGCGCCGCATTCGCCCATCCTAGTTCGATTCCTTGTCCAGTGGATGGATATGTGACATCGGCAACGACGAGATCGCTGATGGGAATTATCTCGCTAGCCAGTATACCTTCGGAACTAATACTGTGAGGTAGGACTAGCTCATGTTCAGACAGATTTTCTTGCAATGGCGCATATAGTTCGGTCTGATAGTCAAAGCTGCTAGCGTGCGAAACATAAATTTTCATAGTTACACGGCGATTGGAGCTTTGATTGGTGAGTGCGGATCGTAATTTTCGAGGCGGATGTCGTCAAAGGTAAAGTCGTCGATACTGGTGATGTTGGGGTTGAGCCACAGTGTTGGAAGTGGGCGCGGATCGCGTGAGAGCTGCTCATCGACTTGCTCCATGTGATTCAGGTACAAGTGAGTGTCAGCGAGGGTGTGGACGAACTCGCCCGCTTTTAGACCCGTGACCTGCGCCACCATGGCTAGTAGCAAAGAATAGCTGGCGATATTGAATGGTACCCCCAAGAAGGTGTCAGCTGAGCGTTGGTAGAGGTGCAGGTCGAGCTTACCTTCGGCCACGTTGAACTGAAACAGCGAGTGGCACGGCGGGAGCCCACCGATGCGGACGATCTCGTCGATCTCTCCTGCGTTCCAGGCACTGACAATGATGCGGCGGCTATAGGGCGTGTTTATGATCATGTCGATAGCTTTGGCGATCTGGTCGACGTAGCCGCCGTTGCCATCCGGCCATTTACGCCACTGGACGCCATAGACCGGCCCCAGGTCACCCCACTTCAACGCAAATTCGTGATCGCTCGCGATGCGATCAATAAACTCTTTCATCTGTGATTTCCACTCGTCGGAATTGACTTCTGGAATCGGCAGGTTGTTTTTTTCGAGGTACGCTTTAAACGGCCACTCGTCCCAAATGTGGACATTGTTTTGCGCGAGGTATTCGATATTGCCGGTGCCTTTGAGGAACCACAATAGCTCGTGGACGACGCTGTTAAAATATAGTTTCTTGGTGGTCACCGCCGGAAATCCGTCGGCCAGGTCATAGCGTACTTGGCGGCCAAACACGCTTTTCGTGCCCGTGCCCGTGCGGTCCGTCTTCGTCACGCCGTTTTCTTTGATGTCTCGAAGTAGGTCGAGATATTGTTTCATGTTTGCCTCCGTTATCTTTAGTCTAGCATAGGTCGTAGATGTTCACGAACTAGGGTTGGAATCTGTGAGCTATCACCGTATTCGTGGTAATTTATATGCTTTCTACGTTCAGCCGCTCCGAGCAATAGTCGAGAGACACTTGACCCGATGCGCGCGACAATCAACGTCGGTATCTCGCGTTCATCAGCGACACCCAACTCCCAGCCTAGACCTGTGGCAGGATTATCGGCTATCGCCAGAAACGCATCACAGCCACGAACATTCTCACTGATATCTTGATCGTATACATCACCCGCCGAGCCGGCTTTCAGTCCCAGGAAGCGCATGATCTCCCACTCCGCAGCTAACTCAGTCTTTGTGGTCTCAACCTCATCGCGAAATTCGGCAGGCGCGTGGGTCAATCCGCAGCCAACGTAAAGGGTTGGTTTACCTATTTCGTACATCATAGGCAAGATTTTAGTTGACAGAGTAAGCATAATCTAGGGTAATTTACTACCCCAGATCGTGCTATAGTCGGGGTATGAAGTCAGTAGACGGTCTGCATAGAGACAAAGTTGCGATCTTGTACGCGCTGCGACATGAGAGCCGTGCCCGCTATAGCGAGTTGCTGCGCGAAACAGATAGTGAGAGCGATACGTTCAAATTTCACATACGAAAGCTGGCGAAGGTCGGCTATGTGCGGAAAGCGGACGATGGATTATATGAACTCACAGCCGTTGGTAAAGAGTTTGCCAACCGGCTCGATGAGCAAACTGGACATGAACTGGTGCAGCCAAAAACATCGATGCTGCTGGTGCTTGAGGCCCATCGGGATAGTATGCCTGTCTATCTGGTGCATCAGCGACTACGTGAGCCGTTTTATGGATACTGGGGCATCGCCAGTGGCCCCGTACCGCGTGGTGTGCCGGTGCAGACTGCTGCAGCGCATGAAATCACAAAGCAGACCGGGATCGAAAGCCAGCCGGTGCATCGCGGTATCCTGCGGGTGACAGACATCGATGATCAGGGTGAATTGCTGGAGGATAAGTTTTTTCATATCATGCATGTACAGCTCGATAACCAACTACAAGCGCACGAGTGGCAAAGTGGCCGTAGTGAGTGGCTGACTCGCGAAGAGCTGCTACATAAATCGCCGCTATTCCCTAGTACTGAGCAAACTTTCGAGATGTTGGCGAGCACAGCCATGTACAACGAGGTTGTGTGTCGGTATACCGACAAAGAGTATTGAGACGCTAGATGCGGTGTAAAATCTAAAACGCTTGCGCTATGGATGCGAAAGCAGTATCGTAGGGCAATCGCACGTGATGGGGAACCGGTTAGGTGGAGTGATACTATCCTCCAGCTGACCCTGGCAATCAACAGCGCGCGTCGACGGTCTCTCGGGCTTGGTATGAGCCAGCCCGGGAGACCATTATAACGTCGGCGACTAGTTACCAGCAGTTTCGAGGCGGATGCCTGGGCCCATTGTGGTAGCGACAGTTGAGCTGAGGATGTAGTTGCCTTTGAGGCTCGATGGTTTTTGGCTAGCCAGGCTGTTGAAGAACGCTTCGGCGTTTTCGCGCAGTTTGTCAGCACCGAACGAAACTTTGCCGATCGACAGGTGAACGATTGCTTGTTTGTCGACGCGGTATTCGACTTTGCCGGCTTTAGCTTCGGTGACGGCTTTGGCGACGTCAGCAGATACTGTGCCAGACTTTGGGTTTGGCATCAGGCCACGTGGGCCAAGTGTGCGGGCGTATTTGCCGAGTCGTGGCATGAACTGCGGAGTCGCGACCAGGACGTCGAAGTTAATTTCTTCTTTGTCGAGGCTCTTCAAGAAGTCGTCATCACCGACGATGTCAGCGCCAGCTTTTTTGGCGGCGGCGTGCTGGTCTTCCGGGGCAAATACGGCGACACGCACGTCTTTGCCGGTACCGTGCGGCAAGGCAACAGTGGCGCGGATGTTTTGGTCGGCTTGCCGTGGATCGACGCCCAGGCGAACGTGCAGTTCTACCGAAGCGTCAAACTTGACCGTGCTGGTCTCGGCCGCCAGTTTGACAGCTTCAGCTAGTGGATACTGCTTGCCGGCTTCCAGTTTCTCGGCCGATGCACGGTAGTTCTTACCACGACGCTCCAGTCGTGAGCGAACCTTTGGTGCGGGACCTTTTTTCTTGACTTCTTCGTCGTCGCCCTGCGCGCTGGTGTTGCCAGCTTCTTTGCGGGCTTCTTTTTCAGCAGCTGCTTCGGCTTCGTCGAGAGATTTTTGTGAGCGTTTACCCGCCTTTGCGACGTCTGCTTCGCGACTGGCGATCACGTCGGCGTCTTCGGCTTTTTTATCAGCCTTGGCGTCTTTGATAGCATCGTTGATCTCTGCAACGGTGTTTTTTGTTGTGACGTCGAGGTCTAAGCTTTTTGCTTCCTCGAGTAATTCAGCCTTTGTTTTGGCCATGATAGTAAAATCCTTTCTGTGGTACGAACGGCGGAGCAAAAGCTCGAGCGCCTCCCAACATTGATATGTAACTGAGCAATCATAGCAAATCTGACCCTGGCTGTCCAGTTCTCAGACCCAGCGCCAGCCACGACCGTGACGCTTGATCCAGTAATACCGGCCGCCACGTTTGAAACCGTAGCATGCGCCGTTTGTGGCTGACTGTAATCGATAACTGCGTCCGCCGCAGTCGATGCGCGTCGGTACAGTCCGCCCGCGCGTATCGAACCGCACAGCTGTGACGTGTATGGGCATAGTAAATAATCGCTGCATAATAGCACCTCCGTTATGTTTATATGGTGAGATGCTACAAAGTGACAATGACTTGAAGTAGCGCGCTGAGCCGTAGCTCATGTGGTGTTATGCTTAGTATAGCGCGGTGATTTGGTGGCGTGTCAATATAAAAACTGCCGCATGTAATCGTAGCGGCAGTATACTATCTCAGGCCATGATCAGTCGAAATTTGTCGGCTGATCATTTACGATGTCTAGCCAGTCAGCGGAAATAGTCGCGAGCCAGCCGAGCTCCTGAGCCGTAAGTTTGCTGAGATCAACTCTATATAGATCTGCCGTCTCTATCTCGCGAAGCTGCCTAGCTTGGTGTGGTGGCAGATGTTGCTCGGCAGGCAACGGCAGCCCTTGCCCCAACCTGCTAACGTACTTTTTCGGGGTGGACAGCGAACCAGCCACAGACCTAGTCCTTTACTTCGACACCCATACTGCGTGCAGTACCGGCGATGACTTTGACGGCGCCGTCGAGATCGATGGCGTTGAGTTGCTCCATTTTCTCGTTGGCGATTTCTTCGAGTTGTGCTCGAGTGATCGTGCCAACTTTCTCTGAGTGCGGTTTGCCGCTTCCCTTTTTGATGCCGATTTTTTCACGGATCATGTCGTCGACTGGTTGGCCGAGTGATTTCCAGGTGAAGCTGCGGTCTTCGTAGACTTTGATATGGACGATAACGTCTTTGCCCATCATGTCTTTTGTGCCTTCGTTAAATGGATTGATAAAATCCATCATGTTCAGACCCCACTGACCAAGTGTCGAACCGACCGGAGGACCGGCAGTCGCGCGACCAGCTGGGATACGGAGTTTCAAGTTACCGATAACTTGCTTTGCCATAATAAATTGTGCCCAAGGGCTTATGAGACAAACCTGCGGTTTTTCTCATCGCGCCGTGCGCCGAAATAAATTCGGACGCGCGGGCTGCTCTTTTCCCTCAAGCAGCTCCTTTCGTAGTTTAAAGTGATTACTGCTAAATTGTTGAAGCGATTTGCAGTGCGTAACGTTGCTATACTATCAAAAAAAGTTCTCGATGTATAGAGTGCTCAATTACACGTTGGTTAATTATCCCAGAGTTGGGTGGTGTCAAAAACTTGTACGTTATCTTCGGTCGCGAATAGTCCTCCTGCTTTGAGAGCACATATGCCTTTAGCCTGAGTATATGGATACACCTCTGGCTGCATGTCTACATCTAAATCTACTTTTATTGTAGAAGTACAGCCTTCGACAGCACACTCTACTGTTCTAGTGTTCGTGCTACATCCTGCTTGCAATCGGTCAATCTCAGGTATGCCGACACGATAAAAACAGTCCATGTTTCCGTATGGTGGTAAATCTGCCATAATAATCTCCTAGTTAATAGTCGCTAATGATGGAATCTTACTCTTACCAAGCGAAGAACGCAAACATAAACGCTATACTTTTGTTACCTGTAACGCGTCCAGCTCCACTGGCGTGTCGCGGCCGAACATGCTGACCATGACTTTGAGCTTGCCTTTGGCTGTGTCGATTTCAGATACAGAACCGTCGAAGCCTTTGAACGGCCCGTCGGTGATGTTGACGACTTCGCCTTCTTTGAAATTGATCTGGTGTTTTGGATCTTCGACGCCCATGCGTTTTTTGATCTTTTTGATTTCGTTTTCAGAGACGGGTGTCGGCGTCGTATCCGCACCAACGAATCCAGTGACCCCCGGCGTGTTGCGGACGATGTACCACGTCTCGTCAGTCAGCTTCATCTCGACGAGCGCGTAGCCCTGGAAGATTTTTTCTTCGACGACTTTGCGTTTGCCGTTTTTGATTTGGATTTGCTTTTCTTTTGGCACCATGACGTCAAAGATCTTGTCGGCCATGTCGACAGTCTGGATTCGCTGACGGATGCTGTCGGCGACCTTTTCTTCGTAGCCAGCGTACGTATGTATGGCGTACCAGGCACGCGTCTCGTCATATCGGTTGGTTTTTGGCATAGTTTCCTTCTCCTCTTATCCTATAATCCATTCAAACATCGTGCCAAAGGCGCTGTCGAGCAACAAAATCAAGATGACGAAAAAGGCACAAAACAGCAGTAGCGCGCCAGTCATCTTCCAGGTGTTGGCGCGGTCAGGCCAGCGGACTTGACGCAGCTCGTACCAAGCACCGCGGAAATACGCGACCAGGCTGGCGAGCGGGTTGCCGATGCGTTTTCGCTGTTTCTCGGCTTTTTGGGCGTTGACTTCCGCTTCGGTCGGCGCGTCTTTTGATTTGCGCAGGCCCCGAGCTGTTCGGGCGGCGGCTTTTTCTTCGCTCGTCGCTTTATGAACGACAGTTGGCTTAGTGGCAGATTTGAGCGGTTTGCTCGATACTTTCGGCGCTTTGCTGTCGCTCGCCGAGATACGAGTCACGTTGGATGTTGATTTGCTGGCAGCCAACGCGCGCTTGGCGGTTGCTGCTTTCTTTGGTTTTTTATTGGCCACGATGATTGATGCTCCCAATTTAAATAGTCTGCTTGGATGCAGACTGTCAAGAATACTGTAGCGCTCCCAGCGGATTTCGTCAAGATTTTGCGGCTGTTTTCTTGACGAGTGGTAGTGTGATGCTGAATGTCGAGCCGTGATTGAGTCGAGATTTCATGTCGATCTCGGTATTCAGCTTGCGAGCGAGTTTGGCGGCGACATATAGCCCGAGTCCGGTGCCGCTATTTTCGCGGGTGCGGTAATCTTCGGCGCGGTAAAATTTGTCAAAGATACGCCGCTGGTCTGCTCGACTGATACCGATGCCACTGTCACAAACCGCGAACGTCACCTGACCGTCGCGCGAGCGTTTGACGTCGAGTTTGATCGAGCCCTCTTGGGTGTATTTAATGGCATTTGTGACAAAGTTTTGCAGCAATTCTTTGAGATACAGCCGACTAGCGCGGACAGTGCCAACTTTGCTCGGTAGATGCAAGTCAAAGCGCAGATTTTTGGCCGCAGCCTCTGACTCGTACTCGTGGTACAACGCTTCGATCATCTCGTTAACATCTATCAGTTCGGCTTCGTCGGCTACTCCGCGTTCGGCGCGCGATAACGTGCTGAGATCATTGACCATCCGCGCTAGGAAAACAATTTGTTCGTGAGCGGTGTCGATGGCTGATTTGATCTTTTCCTGGGCGATGCCATCACGACCCAGCATGACCTGGGCGTTGCTGACGGTGCCTTCGGCGATGGTGATCGGCGTGCGCAGTTCGTGGCTGACCACACTGATAAATTCATCGCGCTCTTCCTCGAGTGATTTGGCGGTGGTGATGTCGCGCAGGATAACAATAAAGCCTGAGGCATCGTGATGCGGCTCATGCTCAAAACTACTACGGATTGGTGAATACGACACTTCCAGGCGGGTCGGCTCGTCGGATATCAAGGTCGTCAAGTCATCACGCGTCACCGCTGACGTCGCATCTACAAACGCGTCACTGAGTGCGACGGTGTTGGCGTCGTTGTCGCGCAGCTGCAGGACATCGTCGATGTGCTTGCGCTCTAGACTGGTGTTAGTGTCGAGCAGGTTCAGCACGGCGGCGTTGTACAGCAATATGGTGCCATTTTGGTCGGTGCTGATGACGGCGTCGGTCAAGTTGTTGATCAGAGTCGTGGTGCGGTCGCGCTGCAGTTGCGCCTGAGAGTGCGAATTATCGAGATCACGCTGATCTCGCAATGTTTGCAAAATCGTCAACGCAGTGATGCCGCCAATAAACAAAGTGGACAATCCGGCAAAATACAGCACGAATAACTGCTCAATTTCTAGTGGCTGAACCGTAGCTACATAGGCGTAGACGGCGGCTAGGCCTGTCGCTGAATACACATAGCCGCGCAGACCAAAGTACATCGCTGTAGCCACCATCAGTAGCGCCCACATGTAGAGCAGCGGCCCTGTCGTGCCAGCGATCGCTACCAGATACCACGCGCTGATGATATGAAATACGATCAGCCGTAAAGCGAGCCTGGATGCATGTGTCGTGCTGTTGGCGTACTGCCACCATGCGAATAGCAACCATGCGGCGCCAACGATGTAGATCAGCGTTGCGTCGGGTAGCCGAGTGGCATGCGGCACCACACCAACCATCGCCAATACACTATAAATGACAAAAAATAATACATAGGCAATTGCACCCGCGTTGACAATTGTGTCATTGCTGTCAGATATGTGTCCGCGTGTGCTGCCTACCCATTTCATCGTTAGGGCTAGTATAGCGTATATGCTTTTGATATCACAACGCCGGCGATTCGGCTTTGATGGCACGACGGTGCTGTTTGTAGTCGGGATCGGCTGCTTCAACCAATCGCCAAAATGCCGCACTGTGGTTCATCTCGCGGGTATGACACAGCTCGTGGATGAGTACGTAATCGATCAACTCGAGCGGTAATTTCATTAAAGCGATGTTCAGGCTAATTACACCGGCCGAGGTACAGCTGCCCCAGCGCGTACCGGTGTGCGGATAGCGGACGTTACTGTACTGGTAGCCGTATCGAGCGGCGAGGTGACGTAGTCGTCTAGATAAATACGTTTTGGCTTCTTTTTTGAGAGCCGAGATGACGGCGGATTGAATCAATCGCTGAATTTCGGTGGAATCCGCGTCGCTGCGCTCGGGTATCTGGACGGTGATGATGCGATCATGCGTTGCGGCATGTGGCTGGTCGATGTTTGCTGGGACGACACGCAGACGATGACTTTTGCCAATGAGTTGGCCGTCGGTGTAGCGCACTGACTGGCTGTACTCATCGATCAAGCGCTTGATGTCGCGTCGTGACCGCGCTGTAGCTTGTTTTATCAGATACAGAGGCGTACGTGGCGCCGTGGTCGCCAGCAACTGACCTTTTGGCGAAACACGAAAGCGAATCCCGCGGGCATTGTGGTGGCGACGAATCTGGACGGTGCCAAGTACAGCATCCTCAAATTCGGTGGTTTTGGCTCTGGTCATTGGACGATGACAGGTCGACGCGATGAACCGCCAGTGGCTCTGGGCGAGTCGTTGCTACTGGCGTCAGGACGATCGGTGCGTTGCTCGGTCAGTTTGCGCAAGACGGTCTTTGCCTGGGTGGCATAGGTGTGCATGCCGCTGATGACGACGTGCTTTTCAGGCTCGGCCGGCGGCGTAAAGCGACGAGTTTCGCGGTCAAATTCTTCGTCGCTCATCGGTGTCGGATTTGACCGAGTGCGCTTGGTGGCACGGGCATGAGTGATATTCGGATCGGTTTGCACCCAGATGAACAGAGGTTCGTAGCCGTGCTGCCTGGCCAGTTTGGCGATCTGTGTGCGCTCGGCTTTGGTGCCCGTCATACCTTCGTAGACGATGGTCTGCTTGGTTTTGTGGATCTGATCCAGCATATCGTAGGCTAACCCCAGAGCACTAGTAGCGTCGCCGGTGGCCAGATGAAACTGCTTGGCGTCGAGGTACGGTGCATGAAACGTCTCGGCGAATCTGGTAGCAAAGGTCGTCTTACCGCTGCTCGGCCCTCCGATCATCACCAACAAATGGGGTTTGGCCAGGTGTAGTGCTTTCATTGCTGTCTAGTATAGCAAATAGTTGACCAAAAAAGCATCTTTCCCAGTCAAGCAATATCAGTATGTAGTACTTGACAAAAGTAAACTGTAATGATACAATTCTGACCATAATCTCAATAATCTCGTCAGTGGAGTGACGAAGAAGGAGTTACATGCGATTTACTACTAATCTAAAGCTTTCGCTCGTCGGACTGGTGATAGCGGCCGCCTCATTTGTCGGCATCAACGCCATCCTCTCCGACGCCGACGCAACCAGTCGTGACGACTGTACAGCGAATGCTGTCATCAAATGTGGTGTCGACAGTGTCGCCGACATGCGTGACGCCTACAACACCAACCGAACCAAGGACATCAAAGGCATCTACGGCCACTCGTTCTTTGGTCTAAGTAGCGATGTGGTCAACAACTACACCGTCAAAACCGGTTCGGTCAAACGAAACGGTAACGTCTACGTTGGTGACAAACTCGTCGCCACTGGCGCCTACTCAGCTGGCCGTGACTACTACAGCGGTAGTACCAAGCGAACCACTGCGAACGGTACGACTTTTTACACTCGTTCAGTCGGTACTTGGCAGCAAGCTAGCTGGGATGTCTATGTCTTCCTCGACAAAAGCGGACGCTTCGTCGGTGCGGTCATGAAGTCATGTGGTAACCCAGTAACCGGTAAACCAACCCAACCTAAACCTGTCTACAAATGTGTCTCACTGTCACGCATCAACAAAGACCGTACAACCTGGACCTTCCGCGGCAAAGCCCAGGAAAAGCACGGTGCCTCACTAGCTGGCTTTACCTTTAACTACGGTGACGGTACCAGCAAGTACGTCAAGTACACCGGCCACGACTCAGACGACGGTAGCTACAAATACGTCGACTCCACCAAGAGCTACACCAAAGCCGGCACCTACACCGTCAAGATTACTGCCCACTTTACCGTCAACGGTACCACCAAAAAGGTCACCAGCGCTGACTGTCAAAAACCAGTCACCGTCGAACCAAAACCTGAACCAAAGATGGTCGAAGTCTGTGACCTAGACGACATGACGGTCAAAGAGATCACGGAAGACGAGTACAACGACAACCGTGAACGGTACACGACTGATTTGAGTAAGTGTGAGAAAGAGCCAGAACCAGAGATGGTAGAGGTTTGTGACCTGGACGACAAAACTGTCAAAGAAGTTACTCGTGAAGAACTGGAAGCAAATCCAGAACGCTACACCGAAGATTTGACCAAATGTGAGGACGAACCTGAACCAGAAATGGTAGAGGTTTGTGACCTGGACGACAAAACTGTCAAAGAAGTTACCCGTGAACAGCTCGAAGCTAACCCAGAGCGCTACACCGAAGACCTCGCTAAATGTGAAAAAGAGCCAGAACCTGAAATGGTCGAAGTCTGTGATCTAGACGACTACAGCATCACCGAAGTGACCCGCGAAGAACTGGAAGCAAATCCAGAACGCTACACAACTGACCTCGAAAAATGTGACGACGTCGAAGTCTGTGATCCAGAAACTGGTGAGATCGTCGAAGTCAAACCAAATGAAGCTGACGAATACGAGCCTGTTGACTCAGACAGCTGTAAAGAGCAGCCGCCTGTCGAACAAGAAGTTACGCGCTGTGACCCTGAGACTGGCGACATCGTCACCGTCAAAGAGTCAGAAGCTGACGAGTACCTCGCCAAGGACGCCGATGAGTGTAAAGACGAACCAGAAGTCAGAGGTGAAGTCACTGAACTGCCTCAGACTGGTATCGCAAGCACACTGTCTGGCCTATTCGGCCTGGGTGCGATGACAACTGCCGGTTATTACTGGCTAGTCAGCCGCCGATCATAGTCGAACATACGCTATCGACAAGCACAAATAAACCCGCCCCTACAACAGAGGCGGGTTTTTTGGTATACTGACGGGTAGCGTAGGAGTGTAGCTCAGCTGGCTAGAGCATCGGTCTCCAAAACCGAGGGTCGTGGGTTCGAGTCCCCCCACTCCTGCCATGCAAAATGCCCGGTGTAATGCCGGGCATTTTGTTTAGCGACATGCGCCGTGTACAAATTACTTCTTGATCGGCAGCTTGAACCCGAATACGCTACCCATGCCTTCGCGGGAGTGAAAGATGATCTCGCCGTCTTGGGCTTCGATGACTTTTTTAGCCAAGAATAATCCGACGCCCGTGCCGTCAGGGCGTTGTTTGCGGGCGTTTTCGGCACGGAAAAACTTGGTGAATAGCTGTGATTGTTTATCGCGCGGCACACCTATACCGTGATCGTGCACTTCGAACACCACGCGACCACGCGCCGCATGCAGTTTGATCGTGATCGTTGTATCGCTTGGCGAATAATAAATCGCATTGTCGATAAAATTCATGATGACTTGGCGGGTTTTATCTTCGTCGATGTTAACCTGGAGCGGACCATCCGGCGCATGATAGTCGATGTGCTGGCCATGTGATTCGGCCATGGTTCGGATCGATTCGATCTCTTCGGCCACGACCTTAGCGATATTCACACTCTGGGCGTCGATCATAAATTTTCCAGTCTGCAACCGCGATACGTTCAGGAAATCGCCGATCAGCCGCACCATGCGTTCGCTGCTGGTGTAGGCTTCGGTCAGCAGCTTTTCCTGTTGCTTGGTGATTGTGCCGGCGTCGCCTTCGAGCACCATGCTAATGTAGCCTTTGACACTGGTCAGCGGTGTACGCAATTGGTGTGATGCCATCGACACAAATTCGTCTTTGGTCTCGTCGAGTTTTTTGAGCTGCTTGTTCGATTGACGCAGTTCCTTGGTGGCGGCATCGATGCGCTGCTGTAGGGTCGTGTTGAGTTCACGCAGATTTTCCACTGAGCGCGCGTTCTGAATCGCAATTGTCAATTCATCACTGACCGCCGCCAGCACACGCATGTCACGCTCACTATACGCCCCACCGAGCCGCTCACGGATCAAGACAAAACCAAGATCATCGCCGAGCGGTAATAGTAGTGAGTACCTTCTAGTAAGCAATTTTCTAATTATTGCGCTGTCATAGATCGTTTCTTCGCGCTCGATATCAACAATTGGCTCGCTCACCTCGCCGAGGTACATATGCAAACCATCTATATCTTCTCGATTAAGCGTAAGTTTCCTCCCCTTTGTCGATACTATGTCCGAACTATCTAGCCGGCGCACCACAAACGAAACGCTTGATGCATGCATGGTCCGCAAAATAATCTCGGCGGATTGGTCAAGTAACGAACGCAAGTGAACAGTCGACGTTAATGCAGAGCCGAGTTCGGCAATGAAATCGTCTGTATTATACTGCGTATGATAGAATATTCGATCCGTAACCCGATCAAAAAACGCTTTAATGGGCTGAAAAAGAATTGCGAGCACTAGTGCTATGAAGATATTTATCGGACCGGCAATTGTAGTGGTAATATTCGCTGAACTAAACGCAATCTCAGATACAATGTACGCGCTAAAGAAGTATACAGCCCCTAAACTTGCTATCGTAGCCAGATATCCAATCGTACGAATAGTTGCTAATCGAATGTCAAACAAATTGTGCTTGGCTATCGCATATACACTTGCACCGACAAATAGCAGCAACCCTACAGGGCCATACGCGACGAAATCGTAATTTCCCAGCATCGGCAATATCAAATTGCATGCTGCACCGATAGAGGCACCTGCCACAAATCCGTAAAGTAACACCCTGTACTGTTGTCTGGTCTTTTTTGCAGCATGTCTAGCTGCGTGCAATAATAACGCATTTCCTATCAATAACCCCCCTATAATTGCTAGTCCGTAGAAAATTAAGGGCAGAGTCTGGGTCTGTATCTGCCCGTCGACAATGCTAACCCCAATAAAACCTGGCATAACACTTGCACATCCGAGCAAAATTGTCGCAATGTCCAGCAATTTGACAGTTTGTCGGTCGAGTTTATCGGGCACGATAGCATTACAAAAATGCACGAAGCTGACTGTCAACCAGGCAGCAACACCGTAACTAATTAACGCAACCATGAACTGCATATTGCCCGTCGAGACTAGGTAGACCGCATTCGTCGTCACCCATGCGGCCATAGCATACGTCATCACCGCAAACAATATATTAACTTTGTTGCGACGAGCCTGTGTAAAAACCAGCGTACCAAGAAGTACATTTAGAAACGCAATTACAATCAAGGCTGCTGGCTGTGTATCGATGCCCACGTCAGTCATTATACACAGCTAACCAATCTCTTCCCGAGCTTGATCATACCAGCCGCTTTGCCAGCGTTGCTAGTAGCTGTATCTTTAACTTTATCGAGAGCACTTGACGGACGAATCAAACAAAATTCTAGCGACATCCCCTCGTCATTTTCGCCTTTAACACGCGCTGACGGGATGATTCCGTAACTTTCCAACAATTCCACCGTTCGTGATTCAGCTGTAAAAAGCCAAACCACTTGGTCTTGTTTCAGCGCGGCTTCGTCGCTGATAGCGACTGCACCGCCGATCATTGTCAGAAAATCGATACGCGGGTTCGCGCCTTGCTGTTTAGCTTCATGTGAGTATGCCCTGGGATTCACGACAAACCGAGTCATATCATACACGCTGTCATGCCCGGCCAAAACTCCACTTCGTTGCAACAACGATTTGGCATCGTTTTGCATGTCAGTTTCCTCACCAAGCATTTGTATACTTAGACAGGTTTCTGGCAATTGGCCTTTCGCTTGGTCAAGATATGTCAGACGTAAACAAGATCGAAAACGGTCATCGTTTCCCAGCACTGCAAGTGATCGCGTAAGATAAAGGCTCCCGTCGTCATAGTAATCTGGATCTTCAGCTTGATCCCAACCTTTCCTCGCTGCATATTCAGCCCTCAGCTGATACAGCTCCTGTACTCTAGGATGCGTATAGTCGAGAGTGAGCAGACCGGGTGCATCCTGTTCGCGGCCTCTTGGTATTTCTACGGCGCTCATGGTAGTCACTATACACTAGTTTGCACCTGATACGAAAAGCTTATACACTATGAACCATGACCAAGATCGCAATTATCGAAGATGATCCGGTGATTAATCAAATGTACCGCATGAAGTTTGAGGCGGATGGGTTCGATGTCGAGATGGCGAGTGACGGCGAGCGTGGCGTGGCGCTAGTGCAGGATTTCAAACCAGACATTATCTTACTTGATCTACAGATGCCAGTAATGAACGGCGCCGAAGCCCTGACGAAGATTCGCGGCAACGATTGGGGCAAAGACATCCCCGTCCTGATCCTGACCAACCTCGGCGAAGAAGAGGCTCCCGAGCAACTGAAAAAGCTCGGTGTCACACACTACCTCGTCAAAGCCGACTTGACACCAAAACAAGTCGTGGCTCGCGTCAAAGACACACTAAAAATCTAATCCGGAGATACCCGCGCAAAACAGGCGCGGATGACATGATCAAACATCATGACGATCGTCAGCGGACCGACGCCGCCGCGCTGTGGCGTGATAGTGACGTCGCGCCTCTCATAGACTTCGGGGTGGACGTCGCCGACGATTTTGCCGTCTTCGCTGACGGTGCCAGCATCGACGACGACTGCGCCGTGTGCGACATCAGCTGAGCGAACGATGTGTGCGCTACCGGCAGCGCTGATGATGACATCGGTGGCCCGCAACATATCTGTCGTTTGATCGGTTTCCCGTGTGATGACTGACACATCTAGTCCACGCTGGCGCCATAGTGTTTCGAGTGGCGCACCGACCAGTTTGCCGCGGCCGATAAGTGTGATTTTTTTACCACCTAATTCGACGCCATGACCAGCCAGCAGCCAATCGATCGCTTCAGCTGTGGCGCTGATGTAGTCAGCGTTTTCACCCAGACCATCGACGTCTTTTTCGGGCGCGATGCTATCGACGATGGTCTGTGTCTTGGCTATATTCTCGAGTGGCAATTGAACGACAATACCTTGGATCGTGTCATCAGTATTTGCTCGGTGAATGTGTTCGACCATCTCATCATCAGCGCACGTGATAACGTCGACCGTGACGCCAATATCCTCGGCGTAGCGCTGTTTCATGCGCACATAGGTATCGATGACTGAGCCAGCCATGGTGGTTTTGAGGATCAATAATTTCGGCTGGATGTGATCGGTTTGTTTGAGCCGGCGGACTTGTTTGGCTTGGCGGACTTTGATGTAGCTCGCCAGTTCTGCGCCGTCGAGCAATTTCATCTAGATCTCGTCCTTTCGTTCATCGATAAAGGCATTCCACTGCCGCACCAGTCGTAGCAACGTCTTCATCGGCAACTCGATCAGCATATCGAGGATGATAGTAACGATGTTGATGCGACTGTATTTGTCACTCATCCACTGACCGACCACCACAAACGGTAAGTACAGGATGTCGCGCACAAATGTCATGCCATTCTGCGCGCTTTTGACGACTTCGAGTTCGCGGATAAATCGACTAAGCCGGAAGCCAAGGAAACTGGCAGCCGATAGAAACACGAAGAAAATCACGATGTGCAGGAATGAGAATTGCAGTTGCAGCAGCAGATACGTTACGCCGGCAAAAATGACTAAACTGCTCATCACATATAGCGCTGAAAACGTCACGCTGCGCGAACGACTCCGCAAGCGCTGGGAGCTGAGTTGTGTCTGTGTGCCATAGAGCATCTGCTCGACACGGTCGACTAGCGCCGTGGTATTGGCACTGCCAGGCAATCGGTGCGTCGCCCGCAGCGCAATCATGTATAGCGGCGGGAACAGCAAGTTGATGATTAGCGGCAGCCAGATGATACCACCGTGTACGATGTAATCGTATGGCACTTCGATAGCGATGCCGATCAGGAATTTGGTGATGATCAAAAAAATCACACTGCGAACGATTGCGCGGTTGATGCGTCGGGCGGTCCGTTCATATTCTGTCGTGACTTGCTGTTCGTATTGGCTCAAGAATGCGTCTTTTCGAGAGAGCAACTGGTCGATGTCAGGATTGTCCTCCATCATACGACGCAGGATGCGCAGCGGCGCGCCCTGACGATCGACGATACGACGCAAAGTGTCGACTGCATCGGCCGCCAGCAGCGTATCGATTTGCTGATTGACCGCGATGTACTGCTCGAGGTTGTCTGGGCTGACTTGGTAGCGGTGCAATAGTCCGGCCCGGATCGACGCCACGTCAGCTTTCAGCAGTGCTTGGTGGATAGCAATGTAGAGTGCGGCACCAAAATCACCATTGAGTTCATCGCCTAGCAACGCTTTTTCGTCGATCATTTGTTCGTACTGACCATAAGCAAAATCAACAAACACCGCGTCCTGAGCATGATCGTTGATCACCGACTCGGCTTCGACCGCCAGTACGTCGAGCGAATAGCGATAGGCATTTTCGGTCGAGACTGACTGATCGCCGAGCAAGGCTTCGTAGCAGCCATAGTATTGACGCGCCAACTGCGAGATCGTCTCGACTTGTGATGGCACCAGATGGTCGTTCGGGATGTAACCGGCCAGTGTCAGCTCGACCGCTAGTTCTTGGCCACTCTCGCGGATCAATGATTCATCACGCGTCAGAAATAGCTGGCGATAAAACCGTTTGATGGCATTTTGCAATAACAAGTGGTCTTCGGTGTTCTCGGCGGCATTGCGCAGCTGCTCATAGGCGGCCGTCAATGCACCACCAGCGCCGACGATATTGACCCGCTCTTCGCCACGACGTGACTCGTCCAACTGAGACTGGTGCGCACGAAGCTGAATCAATCTGTCAGCCAGTTGCTGACCACTGGTGTTGAGAGGTTGCATAGTATCCCCTATTATACGCTCTATCGCGTACAATCTCTAGTCCATCAGATTATGCTCACACACCGGCAAATATACCTATGTATTTACAATTACTTTCTAAAGTTATATAATATAAATTTATGAAAATTGAAGTTACCAATGACTTAAGCGCGGCACAGGTCTCTGACGTGATGGGCGTACTGCGAAGACCTCGGATTTTGATCCCGACCGACCGAGACTACCCTCGGCACGCCGATTGGCTGGATAAAACCGAGGCTGCTATCGCGAAGGGATCAAAACGTGCAATGCTCGGAAAGTGTGATGGCCGTGCGGTCGGTGTTGTTGTCTACAGACAAGGCGATGAACCGAGCGTGATCGATATACGCAACATATCGATTCTCGAAGAATTTCGCTCTCAACTATACGGTGCATTTTTGCTGAGACAGACCGAACATGACGCTATGACAAATGATTATCCTGAGGCGAAATATGTACAGGTGATACCAAGTCTACCAATATCGGTATGATCGCATTTTTACACGCTCAAGGTTATGAAACTAGCAGGGTAGAAGACCTGTATGATGACGGGACTGGTCCGGACACAGTGCTGGTAAAAGATCTTAGACCGGCTACTTAAAGTATGGTAAACCAGATAATTTTTACTTGTGTAGTCTTATCAACGCGAGTCTTATAGTAATTGCTATACGTAGCGTACATCTCTTCGTCACTGAGATAGCTTTCGTGCCCTTTCTTATCCGCATCGGTCAAATCACGAAATGACTTTTCGACTACCTTTGTGATGCGTGCGGTCGCAAATACTATATCTGAGCCAGATTCACGGAGTTCAAGTGCATCATCCTGGGATAAATTTTTATCATCAAACAGGCGCCAAGTTGAAACTTTTTCACCTGATAGTACGAGCGGCACGAGATTGCTTTGGAATCGCAGTATTTTCACTTGCATTACTTTCATTACCGAGGGTCATACCGTAGAGATACGACATGAAATCCATCATATGGTACACCGGGAAGGATTCGAACCTACGACCCTCTGTTCCGAAGACAGATGCTCTAATCCGCTGAGCTACCGGTGCATATACGTGTCATTGTATCATACTGGCCTTGAAATATAAGGGGTTATTTGCTATATTTAGCCAGGTACACGGGCCAGTAGCTCAGCTGGTTAGAGCACCTGCCTCTTAAGCAGGGTGTCGAGAGTTCAAGTCTCTCCTGGCCCTCCATGGACGTATCCGAGAAACTCGCCGCTGCGCGAGTTTTTTTGGTATGATACGAACATGAAGCGACGCACAGTCATCATCGTCACTATACTACTCATTATCATTGCCAGTGCGGCTGCCCTAGCTACGACCATGCCGATCGACCGCTACACTACGACACGCGGCTGTAACACCGAACCGATGCCGACCGTGCGGCTCAGTCTACTACGCGGCGGTTCACTGGACGACATCAAATCAGCTGATGCCGAGCCTGTCTCGCCCGTCGAAGGATGCTCACAGAATGCTGAATACGTGCTGTATTTCCTCTAGTCATAGCGCTGGTGCTTAGTTTGACAAGCCTCTCGGGGCGGTCTATAGTGGCAGACAGATTTATATTGTAATCAGTACGCCGACACCAGCAGCAAAGGGCATCTATGAATACACACCGGTTCACGCAATCCATCTCGCAAATTCGCACGACACGCGGCTTTACGATTGTCGAACTTATCATCGTTATCGTTGTCATCGGTATTATCGCGGGCATCGCTATCCCGCAGTACAATGGTGTCACCGAGCGCACCCGTGACACTGAGCGCAAATCCGACATCAGCTCGGTATCAGCTCAGCTCGAATACTACTATGGTCGACACGGCGCCTACCCAACACTCAGCCACCTGAACAACACCAGTTTTCGCACTGCCAACAACATCTCCGTCGACGATCGAGCCGCGATATTAGCAGACCCTAATAACGAATCCGTCACCACACTGTCGAGCACCGCCACACCAACCAACGACACCTACGGCTACGTACCATTGCCATCTGGCTGCAGCAGTCCGACGACGACATCTGGCGGTCAGAGTGGCACGTCAAATCCGTGCCGTTCGTACACATTGTCTGCACGCCTCGAAGATTTCAATGATGATGAAAAAGACGCGTCGTTAAGCACCAGCACCAACGCATTTTACGTCAAACGTAACGCAGCGAATTGATGTCTATGGTCACTCACGACGCACCCACGACTAGCCGATCAGGATTTACTGTTGTCGAGATATTAGTCAGTGTCTTTGTGTTTGTGCTCATCGTCGCCATGGCCACCAGCATGATTCGGGCGCTAGTCCGCGCGAACGACGAGTCAACGAATCTATTGGCAGCTGACGAATACGCATCGAGCGTTATCGAAGAAATCCGAAACAGCGACTATGCATCGGTGAGCACCGCGACTATTTCGAGTGACCTACCGTCGACACTGCCGCAGCCGCGCACCGCTACCCAGACCGTCTCGCAGCACACGACCACCATAAAGCGCGTCTTGATCGAGATCAATTACGGCGACCCAGCGACCACCCGCACCTATGAAACATTTGTGAGCGAACATGGTGCGTAGATCGTCTCAGTCCGGCTTTACGATTGTCGAACTGTTGCTCGCAGTCGTGCTGATCGGCTTCTTGATTGTATCGTTCTCGGTGGCATCGATCAGCTTTCTGAACGCCATGTACAACCGCACCACCGAAGCGCGCTTGACCGCTGAAGCGCAAACATTGACACGCACCATCAGCGCTGACGTCCGCGGCGCCAGTGGCATCCTAGCAAACACCACAATCACCGACAGTAACCAGAGCGGCGGCTGGGCGACAAATGCTAATACTCTAGTTTTGGCAGTGCCCGCCGAGACGACCAGTCGCGATATCTCGCTCGACGGCGCCAACAATCCACGCACCAACCAAGTCGTCTATTACTACGACAGCGCTAGCCGCAGCCTACGCATCCGTAGCCTGGCAAATAGCAGCGTGTCGAATAATTTTGCTATCACTTCATGCCCGGTTGCCAGCGCGACCGCTAGCTGTCCAGCTGACGTCACGCTATCCGAAAACGTCAGCGCGTTCACACTGCAGTATTATGATGATGCCGATGCCGTCACGACTACATACGCCGATGCGACATCAGTCAGAGTGCAGCTGACGCTCGATGACAGCCGCGGCAACCAACCGATAACGATCACTAAGGAGCTTCGTATGAGCCTGAGGCCAACGTCATGATGTATCAACCGTCAACCAGCTATCGACCTCACCAACGCGGCGCTATGCTGCCCGTCGCTGTGATGGTGCTTTTTATGGTATTAGCAGTCGGACTGGTCGGTCTGACGATTTCGGCAGCAAACTACCGCTCGTCCAACAACGACCACCGCGAGCTCCAAGCTCAGTTGGCAGCTGACGCCGGTATCGACACCGCACTCGAGCAACTCACTCAAGATCCTGGATGGGCTGCACCGACCAGTGAAAGCGTCGTTATGAACGCCAACGGCGCACGGACGACGTACCTGATCGATGTCGCAAGCGTCTCGACAGGCTATGTCATAACGTCCACGGGTCGTACCTACTTCCCGGCCAGCGATACGAGCCCAGTCGCTGAGCAACAATATGAACTAATCATCTCATCGGGCAGCAGCGGTCTCAGTGGCGACTTTGCTGTCGTGGCTGGTCCAGGTGGACTAAACATGACAAGCACTGCTGAGATTAACGGCGCATTGTACGTCGGTGGAGCCATCGACATGAACATTTCGGCCAGTATCATTACCGGTAGCGGCAAATCAGTCAGAGTGAGCGACAACCGCTGTCCACTATCGGGAAATATGTCGACATATCCACGCGTCTGCACCTCAGCTGAATCATCTGATCCGATCGACATCAGTGGTGGCTCTGAGATCATCGGCAGTGTATACGCAAATAATCAATCCAACGGTGCACGCATGACCAGCCCCGGCTTGCAGTCCGGATCTGTCGATGTCTACGATATGCCGCCACCTCCTAGCCGTACACCGATCAAAAACGCCATCACCGCTACATCTTCGGGATCGGCAATGAGCTGTAATAACGGCTCGCGTACTTGGCCTGCAAACCGCCGTATCAACGGCGATGTCCGCATTCGTAACTGCAACCTGACGATCCAGGGCAATGTTTGGATCACCGGCAAGCTCGAGTTTGTGAATACCAACACCGTGACTATTTCCAACAGCCTGAGCCAAAAGCCAATCATTATGGTAGATGACGAAGATGGCGTCGAAACTGGCGGTAACCTGACCATCAACCCCAAC
>JAUIGH010000044.1 GCA_030429935.1 bacterium
TCCCCAGCGATAGATCCGAGCGCGGTCCAGAACTCGTCTTCAAGCGTGATCGAAGTGCGGTGGCCGGCGATCGAGAGCGAGTGCTTCGGCATCTCAGGCCGGGCCGATCATGCGCTCTGGCCGCACGATGGCATCGAACTCCTCCGCCGATATCGTGCCGGTGGATCTCAACTGCTTGCTGTACGAATTAGAAACGACGATTGCCGAAGCATACCGGCTGATGAAGAATACGCCGCTGGCCAAAAAGTTTCAAAAGCTAGCTGCCAAGCGCGCCACTGCGATTAATGAATATTGTTGGAGTGATACTAAGCACTACTATGGTGACTTCAATTTCCATTTGGGCAAGATGACCGAACACGTCACAGCGGCGATGGTGTTTCCGTTGGTCGTCGGCATAGCTAGTGACGAACAGGCTCGGTTAACGGCGGAACGGATCGAGCGAGACTTTCTAAAGCGTGGTGGTGTCGTGACAACGCTCGTCGAAAACGGCCAGCAGTGGGATGCGCCGAACGGTTGGGCACCGCTACAGTGGATGGCGATCCAGGGACTCAGACGATACGGGTACGATGAATTAGCCAATGAGATCAAGCGACGCTGGACCGAAACCAACCTGGCGATATTTGCATCGCATCGCAAACTCGTCGAGAAATACGATGTCGTTGGCGAAAACGGCCTAGGAGGCGGCGGTGAATATCCGCTGCAAGACGGCTTCGGCTGGACGAACGGTGTGTTGCTTTCGTTACTCAGAGAATCATCTTAACCACTGGCTGTGTAGCGACGACGCAAGCGTGCTTTTGTGGCAAGTATAGCCGCGACGGTCCATGCCTGTACTTCTTGCGGAGGCTGTTCTATGAGGTTTTTTCGTTGCTCTATAGCATCCCATAACAAAACAGATTGAGTATTTATACTTGGCCTGTCTGCACTATCGCCACGAACGTACTCAGGGAACATATGAGTCGTTGCTACAACGTTCAATATGCGTAGATCGAGATCATCAGCAAATTCTTTGTATCCGAGTCGTCGTAAACCTTTAGCAATGTGGTGCGTGTCCCATAGCCAGACACTTCCATTGTGATAGGCGCCCGGTCGAAAGCGAATCTCATCTGTGGCTAAGGTGCGAATGCCACTGATATTAAGCATTTCTGGCTGCTGGAGTTGGTGAACAACTTTGTCGCGCATGTTGACGATACGGGGGTTGTCACCTTTTAGTAAGCGAGAATTCAGTACGTGTCCCATGTTAGATGTCCTGATGCGTAGCTGTCGTAGAGATCCGTTTTCGTCTCGATCAGTGCCAAGCGCAAAGTAACCGCCTTTTTCTTCAACCCAAAAAATGTTTAGGATAGCGGTTCGCAAGCGTTCAGCTTGTTCACGAAGTGACAAGGCACGTTGTTTATCGTCTAGAACATCTTCGAATAATTCAGCTGCGTCGATCAGGGCATCGTATGTCGTCACCTGAACTTCGATAGAGGCGATTCCATGTTCGCGATTTGCCAATGTGCCGTCAGCATGGTGATACGCGTCCCAAGAATCTTTCCATACTTGATTTTCGATACCGTGTTCGAGGGGACTTTTATATTCGAGCAGACCTTCTTGATTGCTGTGAGTGCGTTGGGTTATCCAGAGGAGCGCACGTTCGAGAGCCCGACTCATCGTCTGTTCTTCACCGTGTAAATCGATATACTCGGCACCTAAAAATGCGCGGTTTTCTTCTGTGCGCTGACAATAGGCGGTCAATGTGCGGATAAAATCAGGTGTCGCATCAACCGACCCGTAATACGGCCATCCCCAGCCGTTCTCTCGGGTTAACTTTTGAGCGATAGGGTCTTCGGCGCTTCGTGCTTCATGCACGATTCGACCGAGCTCTTCTTCGCGCTCCATGTTCGTATCCAATCCTTGCAGGCGAGCCAATTCGAGCGTTGTCGCTCGCGCCAATTGTGGATAGCTGCTAATTAAATCGATAGCGACTCGCAGCGAGTCTCTGCCGAACACAACTTCATATAGCCTTAAATGGTCAGGCGTAGAAGTCGGGTCTTCGTTAAAGGCAAGTGCTGCAAGGGCCGGTCCATTCTTGCCGATTTCATGTGGTGAGGACGAACGGGTGAGACGAAGCATTTGTGCGAGACTTGATGGCTGCTGAGAAAGAGAATTACTAGGCTGATGAGACACGATCTCTAATAACGATTCGCCACCTAGTAGCGGATAGTTAGGCGTGTCACCAGAAAGCGTTTCATTACTGTGCATTCATATCTCCTAGTTGCAGTTGATACATACACTTAGTATAGTGGCTGTCATGAGTCATCACAACCGCACCAAGGTAGCGATTGTCGCACCACCTTGGTTAGCACTTCCTGCGCATGGGTATGGCGGAATCGAGCTTGTCATCGAAGGTATCATCGAAGGATTGCAGTCTATTCCGGGTGTCGACGTTACGCTATTCGCAAACGGTGCTCATAAGTTGCGCAGTGTCAGAACTAAATCATTATTTAGTGAAGAAAAGTTTACGCAGCTTTATAAGCCCTATTTTGAATCCACTGCAGTGGTGCAGGCACATCTAGTACACGCCTACAACGAGATATTGCGAGAAGGTGACTACGATGTGATACACGACCACAACCCGCACATAGGTCCGCTATTTTGGTCGCTCGCTTCTCAACGTGCGGATGTGCCGCCGGTTCTTCATACCTTTCATGGACCGCCGTTTACCGCAAATGGACCGAGTAACTTTGGATCGGTGTACAATACAGCTGACATAGATCAGCTTAAGCATCTCGGTAAACTATTTGTGACTAGTATTTCTGAAGCGATGTCGGCGACGATTCCAAAGTCACTACAAACTCGATCACTTGCAGCGGTTCATAATGCAATCGACGTTGATAAATTTTCGTTTCAGACAGAAAAGAAGCCGTATTTTATTACGCTGGCCCGCTTTGCTCCGTACAAAGGACAACATATTGCAGTGCAAGCGGCCGCAAAATTACACAAGCAATTACGTATGGCAGGCACTGTCTCGGACATCGAGAGCAATAGCAAGCTGCTTGCCGAGCTTGCAAATCCGCTTAGCTCGTATCGTGGAGATGTACAGTTTCGGTACTATAGCGATGAAATACTACCATATGTTTTGCGCCACCCGAAGATCACGTATTCAGGAAACCTAAGCGGTAAACGTAAAATGAAATTCATCGCGGGAGCAAAAGCATTGCTTTTTCCGATTCAATGGGATGAGCCGTTTGGGATGGCTGTCATCGAGGCACTAGCATGCGGTACGCCGGTGATAGCAATGAATAAAGGTGCTATGCCAGAAATCATCAAACACGGTGTAAATGGCTTTTTGGCCGAAGATGAGCAAGAGTTCGCTGAGTATATGGAACGGATTGATGAAATCGATCCAGCTCGCTGCCGTGAAAGTGTTGAGCAGCACTTCTCGTCATCGGCGATGGCGGCAAGTTATCTCGATCGGTACCATGAGGTTATTGATCGAGCAAAATCTATGAGCTAATTTCTTCAGGCAAGAAGCCGTTGTCTGGTTTAAAGTCAGCTTGCCATTTGTAATCTTTGCCGTAGCCCAGATCTTTCATGAGTTTGGTCGGAGCGTTGCGGACGTGGAGCGGGACCGGTGCGTTCGGATATTGGCTGGCGAGTGATTGAGCATGGTGCATCAAGTCTGTGATTTCGCGTGATTTTTCACTGCGGGCCAGAGCAGTCGCGCAGTGGTACAGATTGTAGTTTGCCTCGGGTAGCCCGACGCGTTCGACGGCTTGAAATGTGGCGACGGCGAGGCTAAGTGCACCATTGCCAGCCAGCCCGATGTCCTCGCTGGCAAAGACAACCATGCGCCGGGCGATGAATTTCGGATCTTCACCGGCATCAAGCATGCGACTCAGGTAGTACAGGCTGGCGCGGACGTCGCTGCCGCGCATTGATTTGATAAACGCACTGACGACGTCGTAGTGCATGTCGCCTTTTTTGTCGTAGCCGGGGACTTTCTTTTGAGCGGCGGCTTTGACGATATCGGGTGTGACTTTATCGTCGAAGCTAAGGGCTAGTTCGAGATTGCCCAATGCCACACGCGCATCACCGCCGGACAGTTCAGCCAGGTAGTCGAGGGCTTTTGGTGTGACTTGTTTGGATTTTTTGAGACGCTTGAGGGCGCGTTTTAAGATATCGATGATGGCGTCACGGGCTAGCGGCTGCAGCACCAACACACGGGTGCGGCTGAGTAACGGCGTGATGACTTCAAAGCTAGGATTTTCCGTGGTGGCGCCGATCAGCGTGATTAGCCCCGATTCGACGTGCGGTAAAAATGCGTCTTGTTGAGCCTTATTAAAACGGTGAATTTCGTCAACGAATAAGATAGTGCGCAGCTGCAAATTCCAGTTTTGACGGGCGTGCTCGATGACAGTCGTGACGTCTTTTTTGCTAGCAGTCACAGCGCTGATCTCGATGAACTCTGCCTCAACTTCACAGGCGATGATGCGCGCCAAGGTCGTCTTGCCGGTACCGGGCGGCCCCCATAATATCAAACTGACGGGCTCTTTCTGAGCCACGATACGACGAAGAATTTCAGCATCACCGAGTAAGTGTGTCTGACCGATCACTTCATCGAGCGTCGTCGGTCGCATCTGCTCCGCTAGTGGCACACGTGACATGACTTTAGTATACTAGAGTCATAACTAGAGGAGGAATATGGAAGTAGTATTAATCTGGCTCGTGGTAGCGATAGTGATTTTTGTGCTGAGCGGCATCAAAGTCGTCAAGCAGTATGAGCGCGGCGTCGTGTTGACGCTTGGCCGATTTACCGGCGTGCGTCAGCCGGGTCTGCGCATCGTGGTGCCGATTTTTCAGGAAATCATCCGGGTTGATATCCGTTCAACGCCGATCGATGTCTCCAAGCAAGAAGTGATTACGCGCGACAACGTCACAGTCAGTGTCGACGCCGTGGTGTATCTGCGGGCGGTCAAGCCAGACCGAGCCGTGCTCGAGATTACGAATTATATTTACGGCACCAGTCAGTTCGCGCAGGCTGCACTGCGTGACGTCATCGGTAACGCTGACCTCGATGACGTGCTAACTAAACGCGACGAGATGAGCAAGCAAATCAAAGAAATCGTTGACGCCCAGACCGATCAATGGGGTATCGATGTTGAAGCAGTCAAGATTCAGAACATCGAACTCGGTCAAGACATGAAACGCGCTATGGCGAAACAAGCCGAAGCCGAGCGAGAACGTCGCGCCGTCATCATCACCGCCGAGGGTGAAAAAGCCGCCGCCGCTGCCGTGGCTGACGCTGCAAAAATGCTGTCGCAGACCCCGGGTGGTGTCAGCATTCGTACCTTGCAGTCCCTCGAAAAAATATCCATGGAACCGAGTCAAAAAACCGTCGTGCTGCTGCCGTCGGAACTGGCCAGCTTCAAAGACATCTTGGCGACGACGAAATAATACCTTTTCGTGAATAGGCGGCCATCAACAACCTTCAGCTGGCTGATGTATGGGCGCACTCGTACGAGTGGGTGGTTTTACAATACCACCCCGGTCTATCCCTGGTATCGAATCGCAAAACTGATACAATAGTACAAAGCGGTATATATCTATAACAGAAAGGAATTTATGCCCGACGAACCAAAGAATGACACACCACAGACTGAATCAACTGAAACGACATCG
>JAUIGH010000045.1 GCA_030429935.1 bacterium
GTTGGTCGCCGACCAGATCTTGCCGCCAGTCGTGATCTTGCGCGGCGCGAGACTGGCTGTGCGCACCACTAAATCATAGTCATCCAGCTGGCCGAATACCCCAGCACCGAGGAGTTTTTCAGCTTCTGCAGGCGCATCATTTAACGTCTCACGTTCATCGACGATCGTTACATCGCCGCGCTCACGCCAATATTCATAATTGACTTTGCCTTCGACTCCATAACCGGCGATGGCAATCTTCATAGCTAGACTTTTAGCTCAAATAGTTTAGCCAGCTTGTCGTTGAGCACCTGCAAATCTTCTTTTTCCCCGCTACTGACGCCAGCTAATGCCCAGGCGTCATGAGCGACGAATTCCCGCGCCGTAGCAATCATGCGATCGAGCGTGATGCAGCGGATGGCTTCCGGGCTGCGCTCGTAATCGCGCACCACGTCGTCCGAAAAGAACCGTCCAGCATAGTAATTGCTAATCTGCGCCACGGTCTGTGCGCCCATTTGGTGGCGGCCGAGCGCGTAGCTTTTCGCGGCTTCCAGCTCGTCTTCGGTGATGGCGCCGTCTTTGACAGCTTTGATTTCCCGGACGATGATGTCAAATAATTTTTCGGCTGTCTCTAGATTGACCTGACCACCGAAGTCCCACGAAGAATCATATTTGCCGACGCTGGTATCGCTAAACACGCCGTATGCCAGCCCACGTTTGCGCGCCGCGCCGTATATGCGCGAGTGCATGGTACCGGTCAGCAAGTGGTTCAGGCAGTCCATGGCGTCGTCTTCTTCGTCGTTTAGTTCGCGCGGCAATGTCAGCGACCAGCCAAACGTCAAATTGCTAGCTTCTTTGCGACGAATCAACGCCGGTCCGGCGCTAGCTAGCTCGTCACGTGGCAGCTCAAATCGCTCACCGCGCGGCAGTTCCCAGCTGTCGAGCAATTCTTTCATCCGAGTGCGTCGACCGTCCAGTTTGCCGGCGATGACAAACCGTAAATTTTCGCTGGTATGCGTGCGGGCGTGGTGCTCTTTGACGTCGCGTAGGCTGACGTTTGCGATCGTCTGGATGCGTTGCCAATAGCTCAGAATATCTTCGCCCAGCATCTGCTGGATTTTCGGCCACAATACGCGGTTGTGATTGTTCAGATAGCCGGTCAGTTCACTTTTGACGTTGCCTTTTTCGGCCTCGAGTTCGGCGTTGTTGAACTTTGGCTGGCAGATTGCTACTTGCTGCAGTTGCAGGATGCGCTCCCACTCAAAATCCGCGCAGTCCGCCACGTAACACATCGCCGTGTCGCTGGTCCAGGCGTTGTGATAGGCGCCGTTTTTGGTGAAATCGGCTTCGTAAGCGTGTTCGGATTTGTAGTCGGCGTTGGCGCCAAACGCCATGTGCTCCATCAGGTGGGCGGTCTCGTAGTTTTCTTTGTCGGCGACGTAGCGATTACCGGCTCGGAAGTGAAACTGAAAGCTCATCACGGTAGCACCGGGCACGTCGATCAGTAGCCCACGCGCTCCGTTTTTGAGCTTGACTTCGTGAACAATGTGTTTCATCTAGCGACCTTTTTTACGGTTTTGGCGTTGCTTTTTCTTGGCTTTGCGCTGGGCGTTTTTGCGCTTGTTGGCTTCGGATACGCTGTCAGCTTTCTTGATTTTGAAATCTTCGTCGCGGGTTTTTGGTCCGCCAGTGACTTCGTCGACGCCCTGCTCGACCGAATGTTTAGCCAGTTTGGTCAGTTCGCTATCGTAAGTTTCGTCTGTCGATTCTTTGACGACGGCGTCGTTTTTGTGGGCGTGGAAGATCGCCCGCAAGACTTCTTCGGTCAGCGTCGCCTGCAAGCTGTCGAAAAGCTTTTGTGATTCGGATCGGTACTCGACCAGCGGGTCGCGCTGACCGACGCTACGCCAGTGGATACCTTCGCGCAAGTGCTGCATGTTCTCGAGGTGCTGCATCCACAATGTATCGAGGACTTGCAGATATACCTCGCGCTCGACGCCGCGCATCAGCTCTTCGCCGAGCTCTTCTTCTTTTTCGGCATAGAGTTTCTGGACCGCTTCGAAAGCTTTGTTTTTGCGCTCGCGGTCTTTTTTGATGGCACCGAGTTCGTCGATTTCTGGGTCGGGCATCGGGAAGGTCGATTCGAACTCCTGGTGGAATGTCGGGTTGTTGCGCGCTGGCAATACCGTCAGCTCGCCGACGCGGGCTTCGATCAGGCGCTGGATTTCTGGTTTGATGATGTCGCCGTGCAGAATCTTGCGGCGCATGGTGTAGACGACTTTACGGTGGCGGTTGATGACGTTGTCGTACTGGACGACGTTTTTGCGGTTGTCGTAGTTGAATCCTTCGACGCGTTTTTGAGCGGCTTCCAGCGTTTTTGATACGGCGCTGTTTTGGATCGGCGTTTCTTCGTCGACGCCCAAGCGGTCCATCAGTGTCGCGATGCGTTCACCCTGGAAAATACGCATCAAATCGTCTTCGGTCGAGACATAAAACTGGCTATCGCCGGGGTCACCCTGACGACCACCACGACCACGCAACTGGTTGTCGATGCGGCGTGATTCGTGACGTTCGCTGCCGATCACGACTAGCCCGCCCAGTTCGCGGACACCTTTGCCGAGCTTGATGTCGGTACCACGACCGGCGATGTTAGTTGCCAGTGTAATCGCGCCTTGTTCACCGGCTTTTTCGATGATCTGAGCTTCGCGTTCGTTGTTCTTGGCGTTCAAGATTTCATACGGAATCTTTTCTTTGTCCAGCCACTTGGCGATCATCTCGTTTTTACTGATCGAGCCAGAACCGACCAGCACCGGACGGCCAGCTTTGTGGTATTCCTTGATGGCTTCGGCGACGGCTTTGAGCTTGCCTTTTTCGGTCTTGAAAATCAAGTCTGGGTGATCGACACGTTGGATTTCACGGTTCGGCGGCACTGCTACGACGTCGAGTTCGTAGATTTGCTGGAACTCTTCTTGCTCGGTCAGCGCCGTACCGGTCATACCGGAGAGTTTTTTGTACAGTCGGAAGAAGTTCTGGAACGATACGGTGGCCAGCGTCATCGATTCTTGCAGGACGGGCACGCCTTCTTTGGCTTCGATCGCCTGGTGCAGGCCTTCGTTATAGCGGTTGCCTTGTTTTAGTCGGCCGGTGTGTTCGTCGACGATGATGACTTCGCCGTTGCCGGTCACCACGTAATCTTTGTCACGTTTAAAGATAGTCTGGGCGCGCAATGCTTGGTCCATGTGATAGACGACGCGGACGTTTTCTGGTGTGTACAAGTTTTTGATGCCAAGCATCTTTTGGACTTTTTCGACACCTTCGTCGCTAAATGCGACTTGTTTGCGCTTTTCGTCCAGTACATAGTCGCTCGGCACTAGCTTGGCGGCGACTTTGGCGAACTGATAATAGCTATCTGGGTTCTCAGCAGCTGGGGCGCTGATAATCAGTGGCGTGCGGGCTTCGTCGATCAGGATCGAGTCGACCTCGTCGACGATAGCAAAATTCAGCTCGCGCTGCCGGACGTGATCCAGTTCGTTGGCCATGTTGTCGCGCAGATAGTCAAAGCCAAATTCGTTGTTGGTGCCGTAGGTGATGTCGGCGGCGTAGGCTTCTTTCTTGGTAGCTGGGCGCAGGCGTTTCATGCGCGGGTCATCGTGGTCTTCGTTGTCGTATTTGCGGTCGAACACGTAGCTGGTGTCCTGGATAACTACACCGGTCGTCAGGCCGAGTGCGTCATAAATCTGCCCCATCCAGCCAGCGTCACGCTGTGCCAAATAATCGTTGACGGTGACGACGTGAACACCCTTGCCTTCGAGCGCATTGAGATATGCGGCGGCGGTTGACATCAATGTCTTACCTTCACCGGTCTTGAGCTCGGCGACGTTGCCGTCGTGCAAGACCATGGCGCCCATCAGCTGCACGTCGTAGTGGCGCTCGCCGATTTCGCGGTCGGCCATCTCGCGCACCACCGCAAAAGCATCGGGCAGGATGTCATCCAACGTGGTGCCTTTTTTCTCGAGACGTTCTTTGAGCGCGGCGGTTTGCTTTTTCAGCTCCGTCTTGGTCATTTTCTTGTATTTGTCGGCGAGTTTATTGATGCCATCGACACGCTTTTCCAGGGCGCGCACCGCTTTTTTTTGCGGGTCGCCAAAGACTTTTGTCAGCGCTGCTTGTCTACTTACCATACGATATCTACCCCTCTTGGTCGTGAATTAGGTCTCTCTAGAAATTACTACCGTCTATTGTAGCGCGAAATCGCCGAGAGATAAAGAGGTCACGCGTGTCTCATCCTCGCCCCTTTAGCGGCGGAGCGGACGTCGGCGCGCCATCAACAGCGCAGTAGCGCCAGACAACACCACGACTGCGATACTCGTGAACACCCACACCGGCGCACCGGTATCGGCCAAATTTACACCCGTATCATCGCTGCTGGCACCGAGCACTTCGGGATAGACAAACTGATAGGTATTCTGTCCGTTTGTCAGCGTCAGTTCGTACTGACTCGGTGACGGCATATCGTATCCGTCGATCGCTGGTGCATCGAGTGTCACGGTCGCTCCGGGCGCGTAATAGCTCGCTAGCATGGCGTCGATTTGAGCTTGCTCGCTCGGACTAATATTATATGGATCTGCAATCGAAATAACCCCGACACCAGACGTGATCAAATAGTCAGTCATACGCTGGCCTGCGTGCATACCGGTATAAACCGCGTCTGACTGCAGCGACTCGCCAGTTTCATCAATATACTGCACAGTGAGCGAAGCAGGATTGACCAAAATCCCACCCATTACCACTGACTCACCGATCTCGCCTCCACCGATGATGCCGATATCGACTCTACTTTCGAGATTATTTGGATTGGATGCTGGATCGGTGTAAACCACCACATACCATCGCTCTTCGAGCGGGACAGACGAACCGTCTTTACCGCTCACACTCTGACCATAAAACGCCGTTTCGTGGATGGTAGCCAGTGAAGAACCGACGGTTACTTCACGGATGCTATTACGCGAAAAAGCACTTTCCGAAATTTGCGACAATCCATCGCCAATCACTAGACTGTCAATATAATTCAGCTGAAAAGCGTAGCTACGCAATGTCACGACCGAATCGGGTATCACAACTGTGCCGTCGATCTCATTGCCACTAAACGCCGCCCATCCAATATACGTCACGCCATCAGGTATATTCACCGATATGAGCTGATTATCCCGAAACGCATAATTACCAATCGACGTTAAACTGTCAGGGAATGTCACCGACGTGATACCTCGATCTTCGAACACACTCGACCCTATCGATATGATCGTTTCGCCATGAATCGTACCCGGTATCACCAGGTCTCCTGTCGGACAAGCCGGAGCGCCGAGCAACCCTCCCAGAGTCTCTTCGTACGCCGTAATCATACCGTCGATCACTCGGTAACACTCCTCTACATCTACGTCGGCTCGAGCCGCCAATGCTGCTGTAACCGTCTGTTCTGATCGCATCAACTGCGAAGAACTAGTGCCGAGGTAGACATAGCCATCATCGACTGCCATCGCACCAACGCTGCCATAGCTAAATGAATCTGTGCTGAGTCGAGTGATCTCCTCCCAGTTTTCCAGATCGGTCGTGCGATAGATGCCA
>JAUIGH010000046.1 GCA_030429935.1 bacterium
CGCGCTCATCTTTTGGGCGTTGTGTGCGCCGTCGATGATGATGGTCGAAGCGCCGCGACGCGAAATCGCTAGCCGGCCCGGTACCTGAGTCGCCCGTACCTGCTCGCGCTGTGCCGCGCTCGCCGGCTGCAATTCGTCTCGCTGCTGCACATAGCTATAGGCTTGCTCAGCCAGGTAAAAATTCCGCTGCCGGTAATCGTGTGTCTCAGGCGGGTCGATGATGTCAAATGTCGCTTGCTGTGCCTCGGCAGCTGAGCGGATAGGCTGCATAATTTGCTCGTCTTGTCGATACGTCACAGCGTGGTTGCCCTCTGCGATGATGCCGACTTTTTGCGCCGCAATCTCGCCGACCGTATCGCCCAACACATGCATGTGATCCAGACCGATGTCCGTGATGACACACAGCTTGTCAGCACGCCGACAGATATTGCTGGTATCGTGCAATCCACCCAGCCCGGTCTCGACCACCGCGTAGTCGACACCCAGACGATCAAACACCCACAGCGCAAACACCATCATCAACTCAAAATAGCTCGGCCGCTGATCCCAGTCGGCGATCAACGTCAGGTATTCATCCATCAGTTTGATAAATAGTTCGTCATCAAGCGGCTGACCGTCGACCTGCACCCGCTCAGTGATACTGCGAATGTGCGGCGAGACCGTCAAACCAACTCGGGAACCACTCGCCCGCAGCAGCTCTGCGATGTAATAACACGTCGATGTCTTGCCGCTGGTGCCAGCCACGTGCACCACTCGCAGTCGCTGCTGCGGATTGCCGACGAGCCTAGCCAATTCCAAACTACGATCGACCGTCATATTACGGCCAAGCAACTCACCAGCTGGCTGGGTGTACTCGATTAATCGCGCTTCGAGATCAGTAATCGTCATACCGACGTAGTATACGTCAGTCGGCGCCGCGCCAGAAGCAGCAGCGTGATCGATAGCGTGCTAAATACCGCACCGCTGACACACAGATGCGCCAGAGTGTTCGGCTGCTGAATCAGCAGCATGGCCCCAGATAAAATCGTCGCGACAAAACTGACAATCTGCGCCGTTAACCAGCGTTGTTTAGTTTGTATAACTGCTGTCACACCAAGGATCAAACTCAGCACGCCGACGATGATGTGAAGCATAAGTATCATGGAATCAGTATAGCATAGCTAGGTTATTCAATGACCAACACACCAGTAAACTGCGAGCGGATGTGGTCGTGGAAGCCGTACTCACCTGGCTCGCTCGGCGCGGTAAATGTTGTCGTGTCACCGGCAGCGATGACTGGCGTGTTCAGGGCTGGTTCGTCGCGGTGCGTCGGGTGATTATCTGACGAAAACTGCAGATCTTGGGATGAATCATTGCGCACCGTTACGGTGTCGCCGGGTACTGCACTATACTCAGCGGCAGAAAATCCATCGTCGGTAAAGACAATTACCTCGGAGTCGTTCGTCGTGGCTGCCGTCTGGTCGTCGGTCGGTTCATCGACCGTCGATTGATCGTCTGTGTTGGTCGTATCGGTAGGTGCAGCTGCTTCTTCGGCACCACTCATGGTGTAGATCGCCAGTACGATTACGACAACGACCGCCACCAAACCCAGTGCGATCAGGACTGTTCGATTGTTGCTCATGTTGCTTCTCCTCTCTGTTTATTCACGTCGTAGATTGTATACATTCCGGCGGCAACCAGCGTGATAGCGTACAGCCACCAAATCGCTTGATACCAACTGACTGCCAGCTCACCGCCCAGCGTCAAACCGTGATAGATGATCAATAGCATCGCCGGTACTTGTAGCCACTCAATCCACGGCCACCAGCTACGCTCGCCAAACCAGCGCTTCAATTCATAAGCAAGAAAGATCGTCAGTGCCACCACGCCAGCAAACAGCGCAGCATTGAGCATCGCCGTACCGCCAAACGCAGCGTACTGACTGAGTGGCGGCAACCCAAAGCCATCACGCGCCAGCGCCAGCCACACCAGCGCCGGATGTGCGATGATACAGGCCAGTACGATGGTCATGCTGACATCACGATAGGCCGTCGATCGCTCGCTGAGCCGGTGATATCGTCGGATCGCGCCCATCACCACGTGTGTCCACATCAAGCCAAACGCAATCAATCCCAACAGCGGAAAAACCTCATACAGCGTCAGACTCGATTCCAGCGGCTGGCGGACTTGCCACCACACGCCGAGCGCTGTCGCTAGGGTCACTCCACCGAGCGCCCATTCGGCTGTCTGCAGTCGACTCATCCCAGCGGAAACTCCTGGACATTAGCTGGTCGAGTAATCGTGACGTCTTGGTAGCTGTATGTCACCTCGTACTCGGCATCGTCACTGGTGCCGGTGACCTGGCTGATGCGGCCGTTGCTCGTCACGTAAAATGTCGCATCTACGTCATCGCGCTCGACCTGCCAAGCATCACACGTGCCAGATGGACAGTCGCGCTTACCCAGATAGGTTGCCGATTCTCGGTAGTCGGCCAGCTGATCTTCGCCGTACTCGTACTGGTCTTTGTCCACCACGGTATCATCGTTGTTTGGCAATGCGAAGCATGTGTCGTCTTGGCAGGTGATGTAATCGCCGTCGATGAAGTACGTCGTCAGTGTGTCGTCGCCTGCTGTGCCAGTCATCTGGGTGTTGCCCTGCTCATCATGGAGTAATTCGCCGTCAAATGTCGTCTCGTCCGAGGTGCGCGTCACGATGATATCAGCGCGATACGATGCGGTACTGGTGGCCTCGACGGTAAACTCAGCTGGGGCTATGTCCGGTGAGCTGGTTTGTTGGCCAGTGCCAGGGTCGCTGTCGTCCTCGCTCAGCTGCCAATACGCCACCGCGCCACCGACAATGACCAATAGCGCGACTGCGCCAGTGATAATAATTCCTCTCTCGCCCATGACTACCTCCCTCGGTGTATGGTTACACCATCCAGTATACACCCATCAGCGAGAGTTATGGTCGTATGCGCAAAATTCGGTCGTCGCTGGCACGTGGCGAACCGCGACCGTCACGGTTCGATGTCGAGACATATAGTCCGTCTTCGGTAGCGGTAACGGCGCGCAGTCGGCCGTATTCCTCGCTATACAGTCGGGCGATTTCACCGGTGTTGATGGTGTAGCGGTACAGCGATTGGCCGCGTAGTCCAGCAAAATACAATGCGCCCTCGTAGTAGGCCATACCGCTCGGTGCCCAAGTGTCATCGACACCCGAATGAATCACAGGCGATTTCATATCATCAGCCATCTCATCTCCAGTGATGGTCGGCCAGCCGTAGTTATTACCGCGCTCGATGCGGTTTAGTTCATCGCGGCCGGTTTCGACACCAGATGGGCCGTGCTCGACCGCCCACAATTGCCCGCTGTCATCCCACGCGATCCCTTGTGGGTTGCGGTGTCCGTAGCTCCAGACGGCGTTGTCAAACGGGTTGTTGTCTGGGATCGAGCCGTCTGGATTTAGCCGTAGGATTTTGCCGGCCAGCGACTCGGTGTCCTGCGCCAGATCTTCCTGAGCGGCGTCACCGGTCGTAATGTAGAGCATATCATCGGGACCAAAGGCGATCGCGCCACCATTGTGGGTGCTGGCAGCCGGGATTTCATCGATGACGACTTGGCGATCTGTCACGTTTTGCGCGCCCAATGTGTAGCGATCGACTTGATTGGTCAGCGTGCCGCCCTGGCCTGTCGTGTAGTAGAGGTAGATGTGCTGATTGTCTTCGAATTCTGGGTCGAGCGCCATGCCGAGCAAGCCACCTTCGCTGGTTTCTTGGACACCGTCTATCGTGGTACGGATGTCATCGTTCGCGATGCGGACTAGCGTGCCGCTGCGTTCAGTCACCAGCAATTCGCCATCCGGCAGCTCAGCGATCGACCACGGCGTGACTAGGTTTTCGGCAACCACCTCTGGATCTCCGGCTTCTACCATCACGACCTCTGTCGGCGTCGGTTCAAAATACTTCGCCACCAACTCATCCCAAAACACCGCGATCATGACCGCGAGCAGTACAAAAGCCGCCGCAGCGGCACCGGAAATTAACCATTTTTTCATGACTGTAGTATAGCACTGCTTGAGCATCCACGTATAGACTGAATATGCGAGTTGTGCGCCGACTTTAACGTATTCGGCACGAAGCTTTCGAGAGCTTCACGTCCTATTCTATAGCTGCGCGATGATGTGGTTGAGAGCACGGATTCTGACCGGCCCCATCCCGCGAAGGTACTTGTGGTGTTCTTCGCCGACGAACGCCCCCAGGGACATCAGATCGATCTCGATCCGATCATCATCGTCTTCGGTGCCGTAGAGCGAGAAGTGCCCACATTCCTTCGAAACGTGAGCCTTGCACTGGCGACAGATCACACGTAGTGATGCGGGCTGTGGAACGCGTGCCGTGCCAATCGCCTGAACATTCCTACGACGACACTACCAGATACGTTAGGGGGTGCGAGCTCGAGGAACTGCTCGATCGTGACGACCAGCGTGGCGTAGCTCAAGTTCTGAGCTTTCCGCGAAAATTCCAAGAGACAGTCGTCGAAGCCTGGATCCTCGACATTCCGTAGCGCCTTGACGAGCGCAGCACGCGACTCGATGCTGAGCTCGAACGACAGCTCATCGAGATACCCGATCCCCATCCCCGGCGAACTGACCGTCACCCAAACCATGCCCTGTTCGGTGCACATCATGTACTTCCCTTCTCGATAGAAACAGGATTATGATACTATAACATATTGATCTACATTTGTCAGTATTATTTCGGCGGCAATGTCAACACATATTCGCGACATAGGCTGAGTAACCGCTCCAGATTCACCTCATCTAACACGTCTTGCGCCACGAGTTGCCACGCTTTCATGCCGCGGCCACCGACGTGAAACGGTCGCACGCCGTCTTTTTGCAGTACTTTATCGGCCGTGTCACGATCGGTTTTGATAATCAGTTCGTTGCCAGCGATTCCGCAGCACATGTTGCGGTTGATAAAATACCCCAGCCCACCGAACATCTTGCGTTTCGTAACCTCGATCCCCCACGACTCGACGACCTCGTCGATCCGCGATTCCAGCGTGGTGTCGTACGCCATCTAATTGATCCCGACCAGCTCGATATCGAACACCAAATCGCTATTCGGTGGGATATTACTGGCGGCGCGGACCGAACCATAGGCCATCTCGCTCGGGATGATCAGCCGACGCCTGCCACCGACACGCATACCCGGTACGCCCTGCGTCCAGCCAGCGATGACTTGATCCAGACCGAAGGTCACTGGTTGGCCCATGTCATGGCTGCTCTGAAAAATAATCCCGTTTTTGCACAGCGCGCCGGTGTAATGCGCCGTGATCGTCGCGCCAGCTGGCACTTCTGCGCCGCTTCCTTCTTCGGTGTCGATGATTTCGAGTTTCGCGACTTTCTCACGCGGCTCCCAGTTTGGTAGTTTGGTTCCTTGGTATGGCATAATTTTCCTTGTTTAAATTTGACCACTGACTTTTTTTGCTGCACCGTCACACGCGACGGCG
>JAUIGH010000047.1 GCA_030429935.1 bacterium
GACGTCTACGTGGTCGGCGGCCGGATCACCCGCTCGCTGGCCGACTACTTCTTCACCCACATGCAGGTAATCCGCAGCGGCCTGACCCTGATCGCCCCGAACGCCAACACCTGGCCGCACTACGTGCTGAACATGAAGGAGGGCGACGTGCTGGTCGCCTTCGACGTGCGGCGCTACGAGCACGACGTGCTGCGGCTGGCCGAGACCGTGACGGCCCGCGGCGTGAAGCTGATCCTGTTCACCGACCAGTGGGGATCGCCGGCCGCCAAGCTGGCGACCGCCGCTGGCTGTGCCATGGCGATCAGCGCAGGTTCGGTGATGTCGTTTGCCGCTAGTTCGATGTTAGCTTCGGCCAACGCATCGCGCAGCGTATCAGCTTCGGTCAATAGTCCGCGCTCTAGGCCGCTGTCGTGTATCGTCAGAACATGCCGTCCAGTCCGCGATTCACTCGATGCGGCGTAGACAGTCTGCGTCACGACACGAGCCACGACCACCAAAAACAAGACCGCTGCAGCTACCAGCCACAGCTGCTTGGCTGTGAACGTATGGTGGCGGATAGAAATCATGCTCTGTTTGTTACTCCAAAACGACACATGGTAGCGATAATTATAACAAATTGAGCGTGATTATGCTAATTTTTCCAGCCGAGCGTACTCGACGTTGAGTTTCTTTTCCTGACCACTGTCAAATCGCACCGCGACCGCTAGTCCGTCGACATCGATTACTTCACCACTACCGAACTGCAGCGAGCGCACCCGATCGCCTTCAGAAAACGCCGGGACATCGTGAAATTCGTCAAACGGCTCACTCGAGGTGTGCCGAGGCGTGGTATCCAGAGGCACCTGCGCTACAGCGTGTCCCATATCAGACAAAAACCGACTCGGCATATTGTAACTACGCTGACCGAACTGCATCCGGCTCGACGCGTAACTGAGATGGAGTTCTTCTCTGGCCCGGGTCATGCCGACGTAACATAGCCGGCGCTCTTCTTCCAGATCGTCGTTGCCGGATTCGAACACTCGCGAATGTGGAAACACGCCTTCTTCCAGGCCGACCATGTAGACGACGGGAAACTCCAGGCCTTTGGCGGCGTGCAGTGTCATCAGCGTCACTTTGTCGCTCGATTGCTCGGTGTCGACGCTCGACATCAGCGCGACTTCTTCAAGAAAATCACTCAAACTGGCGAAGTTCTGGGCATCCGATACCAGCGAGCCTAGGTTGGCTTCACGCTCTTCGGCCTGTGGTGTGCCATCCAGTAGATAGTCACGATAGCCGACCCGGTCGATGATGCGTTCAATGATTTCGGCCGGCGCTGCCGATTGCTCGACCATGACTTGGACACTGCGCAATAATTCTCCGAGTGATCCCAACGCTGTGCGCGCCCGTGGCGTCAGGCCGCTGGCTTGCTCAGCGTTGACCAGCCCAGCGATAATATCCATGCCGCTATCAGCTTGCCAGGTCAGGAATTTTTCCAGACTCGTCGCGCCGATACCGCGCTTTGGTGTGTTGACGATCCGGCTAAAGCTCATCACGTCCATCGGCTGATATACAAGCCGCAAGTACGCGATCATGTCTTTGATCTCGGCCCGGTCATAAAATCGCACCCCGCCGACGATCTGATACGGGATATGTGCCGTGAGCAGCGCGCGCTCGATAGCATAGCTCATCGAATTCATGCGATACAACACCGCAAAATCACCAAAGTTCCGCGCACCGATCTGCACTTGTGTGGCAATCCGGCTCGCCACTCCATAGGCTTCTTCGGCTTCATCATAACTTGGGTGGACTTCGACCGGCTGGCCGTTGCCGGCATCGGTCCAGAGTTTTTTATCGGTGCGCTGAGCGTTTTTGGTAATTACCTGGTGCGCGGCGTCGAGGATCGCGCCGCTGCTGCGGTAATTTTGCTCGAGCTTGATGACTTCTGTACCGGGAAAGTCCCGCTCAAAATTCAATATGTTGGTAAAATCCGCCCCGCGCCAGCTATAGATCGACTGCCAATCATCGCCGACCACACAGATGTTTTGCTCGTCGCCGACCAGGCTCTTGACGATGGCGTACTGAGCGGCGTTGGTGTCCTGATATTCGTCGATCAAGATGTGTTTGAAATGATCGCGCCATTTGCCACGGACATCGGTCTGTTCGCGAAATAGTCGTACGGTTTCGAGTAGCAAATCGTCGAAGTCCAACGCGCCCGCTGTGCGACGTTCCTGCTCATACTGGGCGTAGATTTTGGCGACTTCACGAGCAAATGGGAACTGCGCCGTGGCTGCGTATTCTTCTGGGTTAACCAACGCGTTTTTAGCGCTCGAGATCGACGAACTGACGGCGCGCGGTTTGATTTGTTTATCGGTAATCGACAGTTGCTTCATGGCTTTTTTGATCAAACTAACTCGATCGTCCTCGTCATAAATCACAAAATTTGGCAACTTGACGCATATCCCGTGAAACGTCCCCATCCACGGCATGAAGCTACGTGAATCTGGCTGATTCAGTAATTGCGCTAATCTCTCGCGCATCTCGCGAGCCGCCTTGTTAGTGAATGTCACAGCCAAAATTTCATTGGGCCAGATACCTTCGTGCGCGATTAGGTTGGCGATGCGATGCGTCAGCGTCTTGGTCTTGCCGCTACCTGCACCAGCCAATATCAATACCGGCCCACTCGCCACATCGACGGCGCGCAGCTGCTCGCTGTTGAGACCCTCTCGTACATCCATTACGGTCTAGTATACCGAAGCCGAGTGGTGATTAGTAGCCGTTGTTCAGTAGAAATAGAATCACGCCGCCAATCGCACCGATGACCAACATCGAGCCAATGATGACGACCGCGAACCAGCCGGATGAATGTTTTTGCTCGTGCTTCATCGGTTGGTGATCAGTGTCATAGATAGAGTGTTTGACGTCGTCATCAGCCGCAGCTTGATCAGTCGTGGCTGGCTGACGCGGCGGCAATGCTCCGACCAGCTGATTGGATGCCGGTGTAGCTGGAGCTAGTTGCGGTGGTGCGTCTGCAGCAGGAGCTGGCTCGGCTGGTTTCGTGCTTGGACTGGCGGTTGGCTCGGCTGGAGCAGTCTCTGGCGTCGACGGTACAGGTGCCGGTGTCGTTTCTGGCTGCGGGGTTGAATCTGACTCGACATCCATGACATGGCTCGATAATTCGGCTGGCAGCTGTTCGATCGTCGTACTGTCAGCTGGAGTCGCGTCTGTGCCAACTGGCTGATCAGGTGTCGATGACGGCTGGTCTGGTACGTCTGGCGTAGGTTCTGCTGATGCTGTCTCACCGCCGAGTGGTCGTTTTTCGACTTTGGCATCTGGCAAAAACGGCGATTCCATCGAATCTGGATCATGTTCGAGCTCACTCGCCATCAGCGCGCTGTTGGTCGATGGTTCGGTTTCGCTGACGGGACTTTCTGGTGTGAGAGCTGCGGCATCTTCTGATGATTTGGATTCATCGAGCTGCTTTTTGGCGGATTCTTTTTGCTCCATCATATCCAGTGGGTCCGGCCAATCACCCTTGGATACGTCTGAATCGCTGGCTGCGTCTGTCTCTGATTCGGCGCTAGGCGTCGTCGTGGCGTTATCTGGCTTCACACTCGATGAAAGCGGCTGCAATGTTGTGCCAGTGCGCGTTTGCGGCGCTGATGGCGAAGATGCAGGCGTTGTCGTGTCTTTGGTGTTCATGTCAGCTGACGGATGCATAACATCCATGAACTGCCCGCGTCGTTTGGTCGCCAGCGAACCAGCACCCGCCGCTGGCGCGCTGGTAGCTGCAGCAGCTTCATCCGGCGTGCTCGCCGACTGGTCAGGCTGGGCGGTAGGGGTATCCGCGACTGTCGATGTCGGCGTAGAGCGAGCTGGTACCGTGACTGGTGCAGAGGTGGCGCTCGAGGTATCGGCGGTAGCTTGCGCTGGTTGCGATTGTTGTGACGGTGTGTCAGTCGACGTATCTGGAGACGCGTCTGATGCTGGCGTCGTATCGCTCGGAGGCTGCGACGTATCACGCTGCTGCATCAACGAGTTCACGGCTTTGTCTAGTTCATCAAAATCAAATTCGCTCATGCCACTCCCCTTACTTTTTGTCTGACTTTCCAGCTTGATAGGCTTGCTCACAGATACTGGCGAATTGTTCAGCTTTCAAGCTCGCTCCACCAACCAACAATCCATCAACTCCGTGTGTGTCCAAATATCCACGCGCATTGTCTTTATTTGCGCTGCCGCCGTATAGGACTGGTGTTTCATCGGCGACTTTTTTGCCGAACAAGTGTGTAATCTGGCGACGTATGGCAGCATGCGCATCGTGAGCGTCTTGTGGCATTGCACCTTTGTGCTCACTGTCGTGCGCACCGGCGCTAATCGCCCATACTGGCTCATAGGCGATCACGACTTGCGACATGTCTTCGGCCGTCAAGTTCATTAGCCCACTAACCAATTGGTCGTGCAGTACATCGTTTGTCTCGCCATCAGCCCGCTCGGTCGCCGTCTCGCCGACACACAAGATCGGTTGGATGCCGTTGCGGATCGCAGCTTGCATCTTGCGCGCCAGATCGCGGCCGTGTTCATGAAACACATGACGGCGCTCGGAGTGACCGACCAGCGCGTATTTGACGAGTCCTCGCAGCTGATGCGCTGACGCTTCGCCCGTGTAGGCACCGTGGTCGCGCCAGTAGAAGTTTTGGGCGGCCAGCTTAAACTTGCGATGATCGATTTGCAAATTGATACTCTGCAAGGCCAGCGCCCCCGGCGCCAACACCACCTCGACATCGCGATGGTTTTTGATCATGTCATCCAGTCGATGTAACAGCAAACTGCCCTCGTGAATCGTGAGGTTCATTTTCCAGTTTGCAATGATAAGCTTTTGTCTGCCCACTCTCTACCAATTCGCTTACGGTTATACTTTATTTCAGTGTACGCTATTTTTCTCTAGGCGTCTAGCAGAGATTCTACGCCGGGAAGCTGATTGCCAGCCATGAGTTCAAGGCTGGCGCCACCACCGGTCGAGACATGCGTAAAGCTGTCACCATGGCTGGAATCCCAGTTGATCACAAAGTCCGCCGTGTCGCCGCCACCGATGATCGACGTATCGTCTGACTGCGCCAGCTCGAGCGCCGCGCGGGCCGAACCATGCGCAAATTCTGGCAGCTCCGCCATGCCGAGTGTGCCGTTCCATATCACAGTTTG
>JAUIGH010000048.1 GCA_030429935.1 bacterium
TACGGTCAGGCGGCTGGCGAGGGCGTGATTCGCACCGAGACGGTCAAAGAGCTGCCGCCGCGATTTTAGCTGACTCGTAGCCGACAGTCTAGGAAAGTACTTGCAAGTACCGCTTACGCTTCTGTATACTGAGCAGTAGCATGAAATTCATAAAAGGGCCGGGCGACTTCTTTGCACTCGATATTGGCACGAACGCGATTCGTGTCGTCCAGCTGTCTGGTGGCGGTAATTCGTGGTCACTCAGCAAACACGCCTATGTGCCAGTTGATAGCAAGATTACCGCTAGTGACTCGGCAGAATCACAGCGCCGCTTGGGCGAAGTCATCATGACCGCTATCGGCCAGAGCGGCATCAAATCCCGAGATGTCGTGATCGGTTTGCCGTCAAACAAGACGTTTACCACCGTCGTCGATGTACCGCAAAGTTCCGACGCCGAACTAAAAGCCACCATGAAATACCAAGTCGACCAGTACATCCCGATGTCGGCTGACGACGCCAAAGTCGACTGGGCGCTGCTCGGTCCCAGCCTGCGCTCTCAGGGACAACAAGAAGTTTTGCTGACAAGCACCGCCAAATCGTACTCCGAATCGCGCCTGGAATTCATCGAAGGCCTGGGTATGAATGTCGTCGCTATGGAGCCAGACCCGATCGCCATGATCCGCGCTCTGGTGCCACCGGGTAACCAGACGGCGCAGCTGATCCTGGACATGGGCGAGCAGTCGACCGACATCGCCATCGTCTACGGAGATGCGCCGCGACTGATTCGCACCATCCCGACCGGTATCTCAACGTTCGTTAAAGCCGCCGTCCAGAACTTGAACGTCCAAGAAGACCAAGCCCGTCAGTTCATATTGAAATTTGGCCTGGCGACCGACCGCCTGGACGGTCAAGTCTACCGCGCGCTGGAAACCTCACTCGATAGTTACGCGTCAGAAATCGTCAAATCGATCAAATTCTTCCAGACCCGCTACGAAAGCATCCCAGTCAGCGGTATGCTGCTGTCGGGCTTTGCCGCCGTCGTGCCGCAGATGCTCAACTATCTGGTCAACAAGACATCGATCCAAGCTCAAGTAGCTGATCCATGGCGCGATATCAGTCTCAGCGACGCCGCCCGCACACAGCTGGCGCCTGTTGCCAGCGAATTTGCTACCGCTGTCGGCCTAGCAAAGAGGAGTAACAAGGCATGATTCAAATTAACTTGCTACCTGATGTCAAACAAGAGTTCTTGCGAGCACGCCGGACGCGTAACGTGGCGATTTCTGTATCGATCTTGGCAGCACTCGGTTCGGGCGCTGTCGTCGTCGCGCTGTTATTGATCCTCGGAGTTCAGGCTGGGCGTGAAGTCTTGGCCGATAACGCAATCAAAGATCGGTATGCACAGCTGCAGCAAGTCGAAGATTTGCCTGAAATGGTGACGCTACAGAACCAACTGGGCACAATCGGCGCTCAGCACGGAGACAAAACTATGGATTCACGTCTGTTCGGTCTGCTGCAAGCCATCAACCCATCACAGCCTAATGACGTGCAGTTCACGGCAGTTACATTAGATCCCGAAGCCAGCATATTGCGGCTCGAGGGGATCGCCGACAACAGCTATCCTGCAGTCGAGACATTGAAAAAAACCATCGACAACACAGACGTAGAATATCGTGCCCAAGACGATAACGAGGTGGTCACTGAATCGCTGGCAACTCGAGTGACGATCGGTGAGTCGAGCTTCGGAGAGAGCGCCGACGGCGATCGTGTGTTGCGGTTTGAAATGACGATCGAGTATCAGCCAGCATTATTTACCAACGAGTACAGTCGCGCCCGGATCATCGGTCCGGAGCGTCGTATCGACGTGACAGACTCACGAATCGGCGTGCCTGACAGCCTGTTTGCCGATCGCGTACCGGATGAAGACACTGAGGAGGATGAGTGATGCCAGCCACAGCGAAAAAAGCCGGAGCCGTCAAAAAACGTCAGCAAATCGAAGATTCATCAAAGACGATGTTTTTATGGGTAGCTGGTATGTCGGTCTTAGTCGGATTTGCACTGGTCGTTAGCTGGTTTTTGTGGCAACAAATTACATTTAAGACCACGGTTGTAAGTGCAAAAAACGACACTGCAGGAGTGTTGCGCGACAATATCGAAGCTGCGGAGACGCTACGTGAAAATATTCGGGTTCTCGAGACAAACACCGCACTCAACAGCGCGAAAGCAGATGATGACGACAATGCGCTGCAAGTCGTTCTAGATGCGTTGCCGAGCGACGGAAACTCATTGGCGCTTGGTGCGTCATTGCAGCGCGAGCTGGCTCGTGGTGTCAATGGTCTGTCGATTGAATCGCTCAACATCTCTCCATCTGCAACTGAACAATCCGAAGATGATACTAGTGAGGTAAGTGAAGAAAATGAGATTAGGTTTCGTATGGTTGCGACTTCATCGAACATCAACGCTCATCGTGATCTGTTGGAGCGATTTGAGCGTTCGATTCGCGTTATAGACATCGATTCGCTACGCCTCGAGCGCGCTCAGGACACGTATACCATGACGCTCGAAGCGCACGGGTATTATCAGCCGGCTCGCAGCATAGATTTAACAGAAAAGACGGTACGACCATGAAAAAATCAGATATAGCCATGCTCATTCTCATCGCAAGTGTGTCAGTTATGATCGCATTTACGGTGGCAAATTCGCTACCGTTTCTCAAGCTCGATGAATCTGGCGTGTCCGTGCCGACAGTCGATCCAATCACGGCTGAAATCGATGAGCCTGATCCCGCGGTATTCAATCAAAAAGCCATCAACCCAACCGTCAAAACCGTAATCGGTGACGATTAGTAACAGGGGAGTGACTGCCGTATGCCGATGCTGACAGACGACACGCAGGAGCGCCTGCTCAAGTTGCTGACCGAGGAAGGCCTGGTAACGCAGGCCGATATCGATGCCACCAAAGAGTCGGCCGAAAAAGCCAACAAGCCGCTACTCAGCGCGCTAGCTGACACTGGCATCGTCGACGACGAACTGTTAACACACGCCACGGCCCAAGTATCAGGCGTGCCCTATATCAATTTGTCGCACTCGATGATCGATCAGGACATCTTGAACTTGGTATCGTCGGACATCGCCGAAAGATTTATGGCCGTGCCGTTGGCCGAGGTACAAAATCGTCTGGCCGTCGCCATGATCGACGCCAACAACGTCCAGGCTGTCGACTATCTGGCCAACCGCATCCAGCGACCGCTCAAAGTCTTTATGGCCTCTGAAGCTGGCATCCGTCACGTACTTGATCAGTACAAAACCGACCTTAGTAGCGTCGATGTTGCAGCCAAAGCCTCGCAGGAAGAATCGACGGCCGAAAACAAAGATATCAAGACGATCGTCCAGGACTCGCCAATCAGCCGCGCCCTCAGCACCATCCTGGAATACGCTGTCAAAGCCCGCGCCAGCGACGTCCACATCGAGCCACTCGAGGACACGCTAAAGATTCGCTGTCGCATCGACGGTGTCCTGCGCGAGGTCATGCAGCTGCCGAAGAGCATCGAGCCCGCCCTGGTTAGCCGGATTAAGATCTTGTCCGAACTAAAGATCGACGAACACCGCATCCCACAAGACGGCCAATTCGCTGTCAAAGTCGGCGACAAAGAAGTCGACCTGCGTATCGCCATCAGCCCGGTAGTTTGGGGCGAGCAAGTCGTCATCCGTCTGCTCGACAAGACCGGCAACAGCTTTGATCTAGAAGAAATGGGCTACGCTGGCCGGGCACTGCGTACCATCCGAAAAGGCGTCAAACGACCAAACGGCATGGTGCTGACCAGTGGTCCGACTGGTAGCGGTAAATCGACCAGCCTCTACGCGCTCATCAAAGAAATCAAAGATGACACCATCAATATCGTCACCCTGGAAGACCCGGTTGAGTATAAGATGAACGGCGTCAACCAAATCCAAGTCAACGCCGACGTCGGTCTAACGTTTGCCAGTGGCCTGCGATCGATCCTGCGTCAGGACCCCGACGTGGTGATGGTCGGTGAGATGCGCGACGCCGAGACAGCTAACCTTGGTGTCCAGGCGGCGCTGACCGGGCACTTGGTGTTCTCTACACTGCATACTAACTCGGCGGCTGGTGTCTTGCCGCGTCTACTCGATATGGATATCGAGCCGTTCTTGATCGCCAGTACCGTTAATACCATCATCGGTCAGCGATTGGTGCGCCGTGTCGCCAAAAAACGTGACGCCTACTGGTCGAGTCCGATCGAAACTCAGAACATCCTCTCGACGGTCGGACACTTGCTGCCAAAGACCAAAGAAGACATCGCCAAAGTCTCAGCCGATCTGGGTTACAAAAACTTGCCACTAGCTGGTCAAAACGCTTATACTTTAGTCAAGGGGCGAGATACCCCAGCGACACCGCGCGGCTATAGTGGTCGAGCCGGTTTGTACGAGGTGATGGACGTCAACGAAGACATCCAAAACTTGATTACCAATCGCGCCACTAGCGCTGAAATCCAACGAAAAGCGGTCGAGCAGGGCATGATCACCATGCGGCAGGACGGCTATCTGAAAGCATTGACCGGTATTACCACACTCGAAGAAGTTAACCGCGTCACATCAGATACCGCATAACCAGGCCAGGGAGGGCATATGACAGAAAAAGAACTACGGATCGAACTACTACTCGAAGAGGTCATCAAGCGTCGCGCTTCGGATTTGCACTTGCAAGTCGGTTTGCCGCCGATGCTGCGCGTCGATGGCGCCTTGATCCCGGTGCCGGGCTATGACGGTCTGGATGAGAGCAATGTCGAAGCCCTGGTGTTCGCCATCCTCGACCAAGATCAGCAACAAATCCTGATGAAAGACAAAGAGTTCGACTTTAGCTTTGCCTTTGGTAACCTGGGTCGATTCCGTGTTAACGCCTTTCACGAACGCGGTAACTTGGCCGCAGCGCTGCGTCTGATTCCAAACGAAATTAAATCCGTCCAAG
>JAUIGH010000049.1 GCA_030429935.1 bacterium
GCTGAATTGCGCCGCCGTATCTTGCACGCATTCGAAGACAACGACATAGAATTTGGCGTCGGCAGCAATGCTGCAGTCGTTACCAAGCGATAAGTTAGTTAGTCGATAATCTGCGGCATGCTGAGCGCGGCGTCGCTCATGGCTTCAGGCGCAAAGCCATCACTTTTTAGGACGCTATCGGCGCGTTTATCGAACTGCGATTCGAATTCGTCAAACGCTGTTGCGTTCAGTGGACCCTCACTCGCGAATGACGAATTTGTGTCGTCACGGGTAATTTCTTCGCGGTGCTCGGCATATTCCGGCAAGCTGAGATCGACCAAAATCGCCTCGCTCGTGACATATAGGTTGAGCGATACCAACACCAGAAAGAACGCTACGCCAAGCGCGCCGCAGATCATCAACCAAAACCGGTTGTGCTGCCAAAAACTGAGTTCTTCGGCTTCGGTCGCCAGTTGTTTATAGTCGACTTTACTCATCGGATTCCTCTAGCGCACCATCACGAAATGTATTGAATTGCTTGTCGTACTGGCGAATTAATGCTTGTAGTTCGGTGAATTCAGTTTGGGTGTCAGCGCGCAGACGTCGGGCGTTTTGGACGTTCGAATAGTAGGTGACGGGGTTAGAGCTGCAGTCGATCTCTAGCGTGGCTTCGACACTCTCGTCGTACAGACCATAGGCGTCAGTAAATCGATTGAGCGCTTGATTATAATCCACCGTCGTCTGCGCCAGCGACACGCCGTCGAGGCCAGCCAATGCGATGCGGCTATTGAGCGGCGCCATCAACCGGGTGCCGATGTCTTGCAGCTCGTGGACCAGATTGACTCGGGCGATGCGATCAGACGTGTGTAACTGCCTGAGGTCAATCAGCGATTCTGTGCAGCGTTGCTCGATCTCGGTGATCTGAGCTTGGGTCAGTACGATCGATGTCGATTCGGCGCGTACCGTTTGCACCATCCCAAAGCCCGCAACCGCGAGCAAACAAAGCACAACACCGATTCGTATACTAGTAGACATATGTCCTCTATTATGGCGACTGATCACCCCTGAGTCAATTGGAGTCTGTCGTCGCAGCGTTCGACCAACCCATCAGCGTTCAGTCCAGTTACGGCTGCTTCGTAGCGCTCGACGTCGACACTGGCGCGTAGTTCGCTGTCAGTGTGCGGCGCATCAGCCAATAGACGCAGTATCTGCCCGCGAACTTCACGGACACTGCCGGCCAGCGGCGATTGTTTGCTGTAATGTCTGCTGCGCGCGTTAGTACGCACACCTCGAGTTTTTAGCCAGGCTCCATAGTCCATCAGCGCCCAGTAAAATTCTCGTGGATGTTCCCTATCGATCGTACGGGCGAGCACATCTTTGATCTCGGCGTCGCTCACGGTGTCACGATCAGCAAACCACTCATGTATGTAGACCGTGCGAATATTGGTTTCGATGTACACGACTGGCTGATTGTAGCTGTAGGCCATGATCGCACCAGCTGTATTTGGGCCGACACCAGGTAAGTCGAGCAGCTCCTCGTAAGTGTCCGGAAATTCCCCGAGCTGCACGATGTGTTTTGCAGCGTCGTGTAGATATTTGGCGCGTCGGTTATAGCCCAAACCCTGCCACAGACGCAGCACATCTGCCAGCGGAGCAGTCGCCAGCAACTCTACGTCGGGAAATCGCGTGATAAAATGTAGAAACTTCGGCAGCACTCGCACAACCTGTGTCTGCTGCAACATCAGCTCTCTGACCAGCACATAGTATGGCCGTGTATCATCACGCCACGGCATATCTCGGTACAGCTCACGCCCACGCTCATGCACCTGCGCGGTAAAATTATTTTTGTCGATCATTCGTTGAACCTTTTGATTTGTCGCCATACGATCGGCGCGTATAGTGTCAGTGCTAGAAAGATTGTCGGCAGGTGGCCAAGCGACCAGAGAGCTACACTTTTGCCACCATCTACTGTCGAGTACGGTGTTGGCACGGCGTGGTCTTTGATGGCCTTCAGGCAGATAATTTGGTCAGTATCAACACGCTCGGCAGGTGGCAGCTCGCGGACTGACTGCACAAATACTGGCAGATTTCGCTGATACTGCGGCCCAATTGGTAGGGCTGGCCGGCAGACACCACATAGCGTTACCACACCTGATACTTTTTGCGCATCCGTCGCAAGCTGATTCAGACACAGTGTCGCGCCAGCACTCTCGCCGACTAGCACCGTCCGTTCATACTGAGCAATCTGCGTCGCCAATCGCCGCCGCTTGTCTCCCAACGTTTCATCGCTCGACCAATTCGAATCAAATAGCACAGCGCGTACACCGAATATTCGCCACAGCATCAAGCACGCTCGGCGAATCCATTGATAGCCATCTCCGAGCCCCGGAACATAAATGATCACACGCATGAGCTATACTATAGGTATGAAACTGACGAAATACCAGCACGCATGCATGGTTATCGAACACGACAATAGCTCATTAGTGATCGATCCAGGCGTATTTAGCCGTGATTTTGTGCCGCCAGATAACGTATCGGCGATCGTCGTCACACACGAGCACCCTGATCATTTCGACGTTGATCGTGTCCGCAACATGCTCGCACAAAACCCATCAGCGACTCTGTACGCCGGCTCATTAATAACAAAACAGTTTGCAAGTTCATCGGTGCGAGCTGTCCAGACAGGCGACAACATATCAGCTGGGGCGTTCAACCTCGATTTTTACAGTGGCATACATGCGACAATCCACTCAGAGATCCCGGCGATTCCAAATCTCGGTGTGTTTGTAAACCGAACACTCTACTATCCCGGCGACTCATTTGCGATACCCACGGACGCAGACGTTGAATGGCTGGCTTTGCCAGTCAGCGCGCCTTGGCTGCAAATTAGTCAATCGATCGATTTTGCTAGGCGCGTTGACGCGAAGCATGTATTTCCGACACACGACGCGATATTATCTGACGATGGTAAAGCGATTGTCGACCGAATTGGTGCAAATCTCATCGGATCACCATACCGTCGTATCGCTGGTGCCATCGAACTATGATTGAGCAAGCGCTTGTACATCTCAGTCGACACGATCCGGTCATGAAACGGTTGATCGCGCAGTATCCTGTGCCGATGTTTACGCCGCACACTAATTATTATCACGAACTGGTCGATAGCATCATCAGCCAGCAACTCAGTGTCAAAGCGGCATGCACGATCGAGGCGAGATTTCGTGGGCTTTTCGGCGATCGCTATCCCGAACCACATGAAATCATCGATCGCGACATCGAAGAACTACGCAGCGTCGGACTCAGCCGACCAAAAGCTCGCTACATCACCGACCTAGCACAGCACATTCTCGATGGTCGTATTGAGTTCGCGCACATCCAGGAATTGTCCAACGACGAAATTATTGCCGAACTAACGCAGGTCAACGGCATCGGCGAATGGACCGCGCATATGTTTTTGCTGTTTTGTATGGCTCGGCTCGATGTGTTGCCCGTGGGTGATCTGGGTATTCGTAATGCTGTAACGCTGCAATACCAGCTGGACCATACCGCAACACCCGACGACGTCCGCCGTATTGCCGCTGAGCGTCAGTGGCATCCCTATGAATCGGTCGCCTGCCGATACTTATGGCTGAGCCTTGATAATGAGCCAGCCGTGTAGCTCATTTGACGTATGCTAAAATAAGTATATGAAACCAAAAGTTGCCACCGCCCGCGCCCTGACTGCCTACGCTGGACTGCGCGCTGTGCGACTACTGACTATTCTTCTCATCGTCGAGACTGTCATAGTGCTCATCATCGTCGGCTTGCTGGCGTATTTTTTCTCGCCATGGTGGTTGCTGCTCGCAGTACCATTTGCAGCCGTGACGATCCTGGGGCTGGGTGCACGCTGGGTGTTGTTGCGCATCATCCGCGCGATTTATCGCCATCCGTTTTCGCGCAAACAGCGTGAACAGCTCGATGCATTTAGCGAAAAACTTATGCGCCTGGCTGACGTACGCTCCAAAACTCCACCACTCTTTGCTCTACAAACCATCTGGGACATCATCCGCCGCCGTGACGCCACGACAATTCGGGAGTTGATCGCCGATTCAACCAGTCTCAAAAAAGATTTCAAACAGCTCGAATCGCTGTTTGAAAATCAAATATCCTAGAAATTTTTTACTTATTTTCAGCTTTGAGCCGATTATTTAGTGCGGCAAACAAAAAGCCAAATCCGGCCGCCAGTATCATGTGCCCTAGCCCGGAAATTCCAGCTACCATTCCTGGCACGACATAATCTCCACCCGTCTGAACTTGCTGCACGCCGATGTACACCATCAGCGCAACTGTCACGAAGAGGCCTGCATGATAGTGCCAGAAAAACAGCTTAAACCATTTCGTTTGCGAAAGCTGGAATTGTTTTTCAAGAATCAGTGCAATCAAAAACACAATCACGCCGAGTACTAATAAGTGCACGTGCAAGAGCGACAGCCTAGTCGCTCCTTCATATTCCATCCAGCGTGTAATTTCTCGGTAAACCACGCCAGACGTTAAACCTAATACGAGATACAATAACGCTGAGTTGTAGAGTTGTTTCATAAGTACGAGTATAGCACAAGCGCTAAAGATGAAGCTCTTTGAGCTGTGCCGGGTCGATAGACGAAGGACTGTTCATCATCACGTCGACGCCGGAGCCGTTTTTCGGAAATGCAATCACTTCGCGAATGTTGTCTTCACTCATCAGCTCCATGAACATACGGTCGACACCAAAGGCGCAGCCAGCGTGTGGTGGTGCACCGAATTTAAAGGCGTTTAACATAGCGCCGAATTTTTCTTCAACATAGTCTTTGCTAAATCCGAGCACACCAAATACTTCGTACAGCACGTCCGGGTTGTGGTTGCGCACGCCACCGCTACATATCTCGTAAC